>CALEYM010000679.1 GCA_937926185.1 uncultured Bacteroidota bacterium
CGCTCACCGCCCCCTGGTCGCCTTCGCCCTGTTTCCGCACGCTCACCGTGCCGGCCTCCTGTTCCTTTTCGCCCACGATGAGCAGGAAGGGGATACGTTTCAGTTCGTTGTCGCGGATCTTGCGGCCGATGGTTTCGTTTCGATCGTCGACGGTGCCGCGCAAGTCATCGGTTTCTAGCTCCTGTTTCACCTGCAGGGCGTATTCGACAAACTTGTCCGACACCGGCAGCACCACAAATTGTTCCGGTGTGAGCCATAGCGGGAATTTGCCGGCGCAGTGTTCGATCAGCACGGCAGTGAAGCGCTCCATGCTGCCGAAGGGCGCGCGGTGTATCATCACCGGGCGGTGCTCCTGGTTGTCGGCGCCCACGTAGGTGAGGTTGAAACGTTCGGGCAGGTTGTAGTCTACCTGGATGGTGCCGAGTTGCCAGGAGCGCCCCAGGGCGTCCTTCACCATGAAGTCGAGCTTGGGGCCGTAGAAAGCCGCTTCGCCGAGCGCGGTTACCGTGTTCAGGCCGGCTTCTGCCGCGGCGTCGATGATGGCCTGTTCGGCTTTACGCCAGTTTTCCTCGCTGCCGATGTATTTGGCTTTGTTCTCCGGGTCGCGCAGGCTGATCTGTGCCGTGAATTTGTCGAAGCCCAGTTTATCGAGTACGAAACGGGTAAGGTCGAGCACCCCGAGAAATTCGTCTTTGAGCTGGTCTTCCGTGCAGAACAGGTGCGCATCGTCCTGCGTGAAACCGCGTACGCGCGTCAGGCCGTGCAGTTCGCCCGACATTTCATAGCGGTACACCGTGCCGAATTCGGCGATGCGGATCGGCAGCTCGCGGTACGAGCGCGGGCGGTGACCGTAGATTTCGCAGTGGTGCGGGCAGTTCATGGGTTTGAGCAGGAATTCCTCGTCCACGTCGGGCGTCAGGATGGGCTGGAAAGAGTCTTTGCCGTATTTTTCCCAGTGACCGGAAGTAACGTAGAGTTTTTTCCCGCCGATGTGCGGCGTTATGACCGGTTGGTAGCCGCGTTTCAGTTGTTCTTTTTTCAAAAAATCCTCCAGGCGCGAACGCAGAGCCGTGCCTTTGGGCAGCCATATCGGCAGGCCCTGGCCCACTTTTTCGGAGAACATGAAGAGTTCCAGTTCCTGACCGAGTTTTCGGTGGTCGCGTTTTTTGGCTTCTTCCAGCAGGTGCAGGTATTCTTCCAGTTCCTTCTGTTTGGGGAAGGTGATGGCGTACACCCGCGTGAGCTGGTTGCGCTTCTCGTCGCCGCGCCAGTAAGCGCCGGCGAGGTTGAGGATTTTGGCGGCTTTGATCGGCTCGGTGCTCGGGATGTGGGGCCCTTTGCACAGGTCGGTGAAGTTGCCCTGTTCGTAAAAGGTGATCTGGCCGTCTTCGAGTCCGTCGATCAGTTCGAGTTTGTACTGGTCGCCTTTTTCGGTGAAGTACTTAATGGCTTCGGTCTTGCTTACTTCGTGGCGTTTGTACTCGCTTTTGTTCCGCGCCAGTTCGAGCATTTTTTGTTCGATGGCCGGGATGTCGGCGGCGGTGAGGGGGCGGTCGCCGGTGTCTACGTCGTAGTAGAAACCGTTTTCGATGGGCGGCCCGATGCCGAATTTGATGCCCGGGAAGAGCGCTTCCAGGGCTTCGGCCAGGAGGTGGGCCGAGGAGTGCCAGAACGTGTTTTTGCCTTCGCGGTCGTCCCATTTGTAGAACACGATGGAGGCGTCTTCGTTGATCGGGCGCATCAGGTCGCGCACTTCGCCGTTGACGCCGGCAGCCAGCACATTGCGGGCAAGGCCCTCGCTGATGGACTTGGCCACATCGAGGGCGGTGGTTCCGGCGGCATACTGACGAACGTTGCCGTCGGGAAAAGTGATATTGATCATAAAAAAGTGTGTTTTAGCCCACCCATACAACAGGCGGGTGCCCACACGCCATACGAACGGCGGGGGCGGTTTGTGAATGAAGGCCGCAAAGATAGGGGGAAACACAATTGCTGCGACGGAATATTTTTTCGGTATTATACTCAAAGTCGGTCTTTATGTTGTATTTTTGTACTCAAAGTCGGTCTTTATGTACAAAAGAACAATTTTTCGGCAACTGGAAGCGCATTTGAACGAAAAACAGGTGACAGTCATTACCGGTATGCGGCGCGTGGGCAAAACGACGGCGCTGCGTTATCTGCTGGACAAAACAATGCACGCCAACAAAGTTTACCTGGATCTGGAGCGTATGGAAGATCGCTCCATTTTTATCCAGAACAACTTTAGCGAGATACAGGCCGACCTCGGTATTCGTGGCATTGACTTTTCCCGGCCAAGTGTCATAGCGCTCGACGAAATACAGCTCGTTCCCGAAGCGGTCAGCTTCATCAAATACTATCACGATCACTATCCGGTGAAGTTCATCGTTTCGGGTTCCAGTTCGTTTTACCTTCGCAATCGAATTACAGAGAGTCTGGCCGGGCGAAAGCAGATATTCGAAATGTATCCCCTTGATTTTCAGGAGTTCCTGGCGTTCCGGGAGGTGGACATTTCCCCATTGGAAGCGTTCCGAATGCAGCCATATCGCAGGACATTATTTGCGCAATACAAGGCCTGGTACGAGGAATTCGTGCAATACGGCGGCTTCCCGGAAGTAGTCCTGGCCGATTCTGTGGACAAAAAGGAACGTTTTTTAAAGGACGTGCTCAATTCCTATATTGAATTGGATGTGAAGCTCCTGTCTGATTATTCGGTTATTGACGATCTGTACCGGTTGATATCGTTGCTTTCCGCGCGTATCGGCAACAAGGTGGATTTTTCCAAAATCGGGGTACAACTCGGCCTGAACCGCCACAAAATCAGGGATTACATTTACCTGCTGGAGCATACCTACTTTCTGCACTTGCTCGAACCGTACTCGGAAAGCATAGACCGGGCTATTTCCCTGCAACAGAAAATATATCTTGCCGATACTGGTCTGGCCAACCAATTGGCAAAATTGGACAGCGGCGCCCTGTTCGAAAACGCGGTGGCGGTACAACTGCTGCGCCTTGGGGAATTGAACTACTTCCAGCGAAAGGGCGGTTATGAAATTGATTTTATTTTGAACAAAAAAACCGCCATTGAGGTCAAGGAGACCCCTACTCCGCAAGATATGAAAACGGTAAATACCCGCGCCGCCGCCATCGGCCTGAACGATGCTATACTCATAGGGCGTTATCCGCCCGGGAGCGATTTTTCAGGGTTTGTTTGGGGCGGGTCAGTGTTTTAGATCTGTGGGAATTTGCAGCAAATGCTATTCTGCATCAGTTGTTTTACTTTGTTAAGGTCTTTATTTACGGCAGGGGAAAAGCCGGGTAAAGTTTTGCTTGTATAAATAAGTCAGTTCAAATATCAGCTGCGTGATGATGGCCTGGTGTTCACGAGGGGCGTTGACTCCCATAACAATGGTGTTATCTTGCATGAAACTATTTTTTGACAAAAATAAGGGAATATTTCTTAACTTTGGCTGACCCCAACTATCATACGCCAAAGGGAAGCACATGACAACTCTTTACCTCTGTTTTGCCAATTCGGACCTTAATCCGCTTCCAACCCTGCGCGACGAACAGCGCGACATCAAACAAGCCCTGTTGAAAGGCGCCAGCGCCGGACATTTTTACGTGCTCGAAGAGGCCTTTGCCACCACCAACGCCATGGTCAATGCCTTGCAGCAAATCCGGCCCAACCTCGCCATTTTTCATTTCAGCGGCCATGCCGGCAGCAATCGCCTAGAGATGAATACCGCGGCGGCTTATGCCGAAGGGGTGGCCCAGTTGCTCGGCAAATGCCCGCAGTTGCAATTGGTGTTCCTCAACGGCTGTTCCACACTCGGGCAGGTAGCTGCCCTGCATGAGGCGGGCGCGCCCCTGGTGATTGCTACCAACGCACCTATAGATGACAGGAAAGCCGCCACCTTCGGCGCCCGTTTTTACAAGGCGTTGAGCGAAAACCAGTCCATCCGGGAAGCCTACGAGCTGGCAAAAGCGGAGATTTTGACCATCGATAACACGGTGGCGTTTACCGAAACCCGCAGCATCGGCTTGCCCGAAGGGCATAGGGAAACGGAAGCGACCTGGGGCATGTTCACCAAACCCGGCCGCGAAGCCGCCGAAGACTGGCGCCTGCCCACCCAGCGCTCCATCCAGGGTGAGGTACCCAAACCCAACTTGCGCCTGTACGCGACCTTCATTCCAGCCTTGGCGCCGTATAGCCCGGAGGCTCAAAAAATCTTGGCTGATGAAGACATGGGCCAGGAAACCGATGAAGTGACCCGCCGCGAAGTCATTTTGAAAAGCCTGCCGCACCCTGTGAGCGAGCAAATCCGAAAACTGATCGCGCCCGATGTGGGAAACACCGCCGACACCTTTTTCGACCGGTACAATACCAAGCGGCTGGAACAGTGCGTCGTGGCGTACAGCACTATCGTGGAATTGCTGATGTACGTGATGCTGGCGCAACTGTGGGATGAAATGGCCAATAAAAAAGTGCCGGCCCTGCCGGCAGCAGAAGCAAACGAGTTGCGCCGGTATTTTACCATGCCGAAAGCCGAACGCGCTAAATACAGCCTGCGGAACGTGGTGCGCGCGGTGCGTGGGGTATTCGACAGAAACAATATCCCTTATTTCGTGGAGGAACTCCGGCCCGTGGCTGCTTATGCCGCCGCCGACAACCATCCTTTTGCCAAAGCCTGCACGTTCTTCGAAAGCGTACGGCTCAAGCTGGCTTCCGGCACGGTGGAAGATCAGGAGGGCGAATACCTGGCGATGGAAGCCGAAGCCGAACTCTGCCAGTTCTTCAAACCGCTCGGTTTTCTAGCCAAATACGGCATGATTTCCATCAAAGACATTAGCATTTATAAAAACCGCTTTTACCCGACGCCGAAGTACCAGCACAAAATGACCAAACTGGAACAGCGTTTCGTGGGCCTGGCCAATACCGTGGAGCGGTACGATGAATTCATCGAAAACGCATCGGTCATCATCACCAACGGCAAGCGGCACCTGAACCTCTCGCCTTTCGTGATCGACGAAAACGCCTTCAACGACAAAGCCGCCATCGACAAAATCCTGTACTTCGACTACTTCGACAAAAACAACAAACAACTGACGTATAAACACGTGTACAAACCCGCCGTGATGCCTTTGGTGGTTCAGGAGGGCGAAACTGAAGTGGGCAGAAGGGTATTGCGCCGCGAAATACTGGGCCAACTGAATGCTTTCTCCCAATTATTGTTTCAGCAAAACCTCGAAAACCTATGATCCGTAGTCCATTTAAATTCCTAGACCCGTTCGGGCCCAACGACAGCAAGGTGTTTTTTGGCCGCACGGCCGAAATAGACGAACTCTACGCCCTCGTTTTCCGTACGCCCCTGCTGCTGGTGTACGGACTCACGGGCACCGGCAAAACCAGCCTCATCGATTGCGGCCTGCGCAACCGCTTTGACGGCACCGACTGGCTGCCCTTTTATGTGCGCCGCAAAGACAACATCAACGAGGCCCTGCGCGAGATGCTCCGCAATACCCTGCCCGACGACAAGCCGCGCGACCTGGCCGAAACGGTGAGTTACCTCTACCGCTATTTTCTGCGACCGGTGTACCTCATTTTCGACCAGTTCGAAGAGATTTTCATTCTGGGCACACGGGAAGAACAGGAGGAATTCAAACAGAACCTCAAAAAACTCCTCGAAGCCAACCTGACCTGCAAAATCATCCTCATCATGCGCGAGGAATACATCGGCTGGCTATACGATTTCGAGCGCGAGATACCGGCCATCTTCGATTTTCGCCTGCGCGTGGAAACCATGAAACGCAAAAACGTGGAGGACGTAATCGAGAAGAGTTGTGCGGCATTCAACATCGCCCTCGAAGCGCCCGAAGACAATATCCGGCAGATTTACGACAACGTGAGCGAAGGCAAAGCCGTGGTGCAATTACCCTATTTGCAGGTTTACCTCGACACGTTATACCGGACGGACGTGCAGCGTACCTACCCGGCCGGCACGCCGCACACGGACGAACAACCCTACCCGTCGCTCACCTTTACCGGTAAAGAGATCGCCGAATGCGGCCATATCAGCGGTGTACTGGAGGGTTTTTTGCGCGAAAAAGTTTCGGAACTACAGCAAAGTATGGTGCAGAAATTTCCCGGACTGCCCGCCGATGCCGTCAAAACCGTGCTCAACAGTTTCGTGACGCCCCATGGCACCAAAAAACCTATGCCCTACGAATTGGCCGGCGACCGCATCCGGCTCCTGTTCCCGCCCGACATCCTGCGCGACTTCGACGCCGCCTTTATCCACGACACCGTGCGCGCCCTGGAACAAAACCGCGTACTGCGCGACAGCGGCGAAACCTTCGAACTGGCGCACGACACCCTGGCGCACAAAATATTCGAAAACCGCAGCGAAGAGGAAAAACGCCGCGAGGAGGTACAGGCCCGGCTGCTGGCAGCCTTCAGGGAGTACCAGGAAAGCGGCACACACTTGAATGCGGTGCAAATCGCCCGACTGGAAGAATGGCTGCCGCTCCTGCGTTTGTCGCCGGCCGAGGCCGACTTTGTGGCGGACAGCCGGGTCGCCGTGGAAGCCCAACGCAACAGGGAACGCGATGAAGCGAAAAAAGAACGGCGGCTGCGTCTCGACGCCGAGGGGGCGAAAAAGCGGGCGCAGGTGTTTACGTATATCGCTTCGGCGGTGGCGGTGGTGGCGATATTGGCAGGAGGGATTGCTTTTAAGCAGCAACAAAAAGCCATTGCAAAAGAAAAGGAATCCAAAGAAAGCCTGGCAAAGTTTGAAACCGAGGAACGCGCCCGGAAAACGACCGAAGCCTTGAATTTTAAGTCTGCTGCGGAGTCGTATATGAGCAAGGGGGAATTCCTGATGGCGAACGCCAGTATTGATTCTGCTATTGCTCGGAATCCGGAACTGGCTGAATTAGAAAAACTTAAAGCGGCATGTTTGGATAGCCTGCGCCTAAACCAATAGTAAACGATGAAACAGAAGTGCTTTAATTTTCTTCTAAAATTTTTCACCACGGAGACACGGAGGCATGGAGAAATCCCGCCGAAGGCGGAAGTGATAACCTCCGTGCCTCCGTGCCTCCGTGGTGAAAAAAAACAATCTACGGCGGCATCACGGGTGCACCGGATTTTGTCGCAACGGGCATCTCATTTCCGTACACACCAATCCCACCCAACAAAAGGCATAAAATCCCTCCTCAGCGCCTGCCTTTTCCTCCTTTTGGCCGCCACCGCACCCGCCCAAAAATCCGACCTGCCCTGCGATGTGGGCAATTGCCCCTGCCTCGAAGCAAAAGCCGACAAAGCCCTGAGCGCCAGGCCGCCGGACTTCCAGACAGCTATTGAAAAATACCAGGCCCTCGCACTTTGCGACCCGGCGAAGCGGGCATACGCGGATAAGCAAATTCTTGCCGTATTTGAGGAAATACAAAACCTGCAAAAGCAAGCGAGCCAAAACGCGGCAAAGGCAAAAGCAAAGGAAAAAGAGGCCATTGCGCAAAAGCAACGCGCAGAGGCGGTGCTGGATAAGATATATTTTTATTGTGATACGCTTGGCTTGGCCTACGACCAACGAAACGGAAAATACGGATATATCGATAAATATTTAAACACCAAAATAGATTTCAAGTACGATGAAGCTTTTTCTTTTGAAGAATCGGGGTATGCCAGAGTAAGGCGTAAAGATAATTCTGATAGAGACAGTTACTTTTTAATTGATGTCTTGGGTAATGAATATAAATTGGCAACAGCCCTCAATCAATTGGATAGTACTATAACAGCCCTGGATTTACGTACTATAAGTATTGACTCTATAAAGCCAGAAGTGTTCCACAATAACAAACAATTACAGGTTATATTAGCCGACAAGTTCGTTCCGGGTCTGGATTTACAAGTGCTGACCAAGCTGAAAACGTTTTATCAAAGTGGATTTAGCTTAAAACTTTACTTCGACAACGATCAACCCAAAGGGGTTAATCCCGCATCAACAACCACAAATCTATTGTACGCCCAAACATATTTTGCCTATTACAATCGTAAGGGGCAATATTTAAAAGAATTTAGTAGCGGCTTGGTAGGCGATGAAAGGGCAAAGGCAAGGGCATCGATGGACGAATTCTTCGAACACGATGTACGAGGAGAGTGGAGTCGGTTTCGAGCCTTCAGGGAATACCTTACGGAGGAGCTTCGAAACGGCAACTGTGTTAAGGTAACGATAAGAGGCATAGTTACTCCTGTTGGTAATCAACAATATAACAGCAAGCTGGCTGCACGCCGTGTAGATTGTGTCACAAATCATCTTTTTTATTTTGAGGGCGAAACAGATATTGCAGATTTTGTACACCAGGGAAGATTTGTCGTACAAAGTGAAATTAGTAGAAGCGCAAAACATGGTTACAATTTTGCTCGAAATGAAAGCGGCCGTACAATTTTTGACCTGGTTTTCGTGCGGGAACGCCGGGTAGAAATAACTGGAATGGAAATATTTCGTTGTCAGAAGTAGTAATTTGACTCCGGTATCGCATACCCCATTCTATCCAAAAACAATCCGCCCGGCGGCATAGCCCACCGCGCCGTTTTTTTCAACCCGCTCCATGACGATGAAAAAACATTCTTTTTGTTTATTCCTAACCGCCTGCCCTTTCCTCCTTTTGGCCGCCACCGCCCAAGCCCAGAAGCCCTGCCCCATCGGCGATTGCCCCTGCCTGGAAGCAAAGGCCGCCAAAGCCCTGAGCGCAACGCCGCCGGACTTCCAGACCGCTCTCTGCCGATACCTACCTTCCAATTACTCTTTATTTTGACAACGATCAACCTAAAGAGTCAACTCCAATGTCTGCAACTTCAAATCAGGATTATTTTAGTACTTTTATAGCATTCCTTAATCGTCAAGAATATTATATTAAAGGGTTTAGCACAGGTTTGAAAAGTAATGCAAAATTAACCGCTATGGCCTCGGCGGAGGATTTTTTCGAGAGTGATGTCAGAGGAGGCTTTTATGCGTTACGTTATTTTTCAGAGGTACTCTATGAAATTTTAACATCTGGCCGCTCCGTCACATTAACAATTCGAGGATTTGCTGCTCGTGGCTCTGCTTACAATAGGAATTTAGCTGTACGCCGTGTAGATAGTGTAATTAACCACTTCCGCAATTTCGACGGAGAAATTTATCGGATATTTATAGCCTCCGGGCAACTTGTCTTACAATCCGAAATTATCACTACTCCCCAAGGGCCTTATAATAGTGCAAACAGTATGTTTGACCCTAAAATTATGCGGGAACATCGAGTGGAAATTACAGGTATGCAAATTACAAGCAGCAATAAATAGTGATGGACCTCCGCAGTTTAACGATCTCGGACACCCCCGACAAATAATTTTCAGCGGACGCTGAAGAAACTCTCCGGTAATACCATTTTACGAGACATAGCTGGACCTGGAAGCCGCGGGCATCACGCATCCCGATGTTGAAAAGGTGAAGCAATTGTTTTAAGCCTAAAACAATGACACAAGTTTCCGAACAACAATTTTTTAAACAATTTGTGACCGAAGTCAAAACGCTACGCTGATCCGTGAGGCGCAGTACCGCGCGTTGCAGGCTGTCAATCGTGAATTGATCGATCTGAAGCAGAAACCTGTCTGCTAAAATATTTCTTCCATGTCCCGCTTTGGTTGTTTGGTTTTTTATATTGACGAAATACCATTTCCCTATCTTTGCCCCCCTCATGCACCGCATCGGTTATCTCCTTACCCGCCTTGTCGCGGAGCTCTTTCGCCTCATTCCCTTCCCGTTGCTGTACGGCCTGTCCGACGGCCTTGCCTTTTTATTGCGGGCGGTAATACGTTACCGGACTAAAGTAGTGTACGACAACCTGCGCCGCGCCTTTCCAGAAAAAACGGCCGCGGAAATCAAACAAATCGCCCGGGCCTCGTACCGCAATCTGACGGACGTGACCCTTGAAACCCTCAAATCCTACACGATGCCGCTGGCGGAAATTCAGCGCCGCTGCCCGGTGCGCAACCCCGAACTGATCAATCAATACCTCGACCGGGGGCAATCCGTGATACTGGCCGGCAGCCATTATAACAATTGGGAGTACACCGGCATCAGCATGCCGCCTGCTTTTCACGGTACCGCTGTCACCGCGTACAAACCCATCAGCAATCCGCTGATCGACAAATACGTCAACAGCACCCGCGAGCGGACAGGGATGGTGATGATGAGCATGGAAAGTACTTTCGCCACTATCCGACAGCGGGAGCGGGAGCAACAGCGTTCGGTGTATATCCTCTTGTCCGACCAGTCGCCTTCCAGCCGGAAAAGCGCCCATTGGGTGGATTTTCTTGGCATCGACACTGCTTCGCTTCCCGGCCCCGACGTTTTGGCGCGCAAGTTCCGCCTACCGGTGCTGTACTACCACGTCAGGCGCCTGCGGCGCGGTTTTTACGAAGTGGAATTTTCCGAACTCTGTACCGACCCGGAAACTGCCGCCGAAAGGGAGATCACCCAGGCTTATGCCCGCTGCCTGGAAAGCTTTATCCGCGAGCAGCCGGCCAACTGGCTCTGGAGCCATAAGCGTTGGAAAATGAAGCCAGAGTGATGGACGCGTCACGTTTACGAAACTTTTGAAAGTTTCGTAAACGTATTCCCCGGGCATTAGCGCCACAATTGCCGACGTATGAAGCTGGCGTGATCTATATTTGGGCGTTCCGTTTTTTAAACCTGGAAATAAGTATGATGCATATTATTCGTTTTGCCGCCTTTTTATGGTTACCTCTATCCCTCGTTGCACAACAAAAACCACTGGAAATCGCCGACCTCGAACGCTGGCGCAAAATTGAACAGCCACAGATCAGCGCCGACGGGCAGTGGGTAGCTTATCTGCTCGCGCCCACCACGGAAGGCGATAACAAACTCTGCCTCTGGAACGCCCAAAAACAGGAGACGACGACTTTCGGGCGGGCATCAGAACCCAAATTTTCGGAAGACGGCCGGTATCTTGTTTTTAAAATAAAACCGCCGCTCGATACGCTGAAAGCACAACGCCGCCGGAAGGTGAAAGACGAAGAGCTGCCCAAAGACACGCTTTGCATTTATACGCTCGCAAACGGGACGGCGCAAAAATTCCCCAAAGTAAAATCCTACGCCCTGCCGGAAAAATGGTCGGGCTGGATCGCCTATCAGTTGGAACCGGAA
>CALEYM010000680.1 GCA_937926185.1 uncultured Bacteroidota bacterium
AATCACTCAATCACTCAATCACTCAATCACTCAATCACTCAATCACTCAATCACTAGAGGGGTACGCTCAGCACCGGGATATCCGAGTGATTGGCCGTATCCTCCGTCAGGCTGCCGAACAGCAGGTGCGAGAGGCCCTGCCGCTGGTGGGTGCCCATGACGATCAGATCGGCGCCTTCGCGGGCGGCGAACTGGAGGATACTGTTTTCTTCGTTAAAAGTATTGCCGCTGGTGAAGGATTTTACTTTTTTCAATCCTGCCTTTTCAGCAAATTCATGCGCTGTTCTTTCGATTTCCTCATTGGTGTCAAATCCGGCCGGATTGTTCAGGTAAAGCACTTTCACCTCGAACGGGAAGTATTTTTGCCACTCGGCCACCAATTGGAAGACGATTTCCTGACCCTTGCGCAGGGTGGTAGGTATTACCACGGTTTTCAGGTCGAGCTCGCCGGAATTTTCCGGCACGGCCAGCACGGGACAGGGCGAAGTGCGGATCACTTTTTCCGTGTTTGAACCGACGAAAAACTCGGTGGCGCCGGTAGCCCCCTTAGTACCCATGACGATCAAATCGGCACGATCTTCGTCGGCAATACGGCGCACGGTGGAATAAAGAAATCCTTCTTCCACCACGGTTTCAATCTTAACGTGTTCGAATTTCCCCGAACCCACCAATTCCTGCTTCAGGTTGTATAACTCTTCGGCGGCGTTTTCGTAATATTCCGTCATGTCGTATGCCTCCGGCACATAATAATCGGGCAGCGGCGGGGCATAAGCCACGGCCGTATTGGCATGTAAAATTTCCAGGCGCCCTTTAACTTTCTCTGCCACGGTAGCAGCGATTTTAAGCGCGTGCCTGGAGTTATTGGAGAAGTCGGTTGGAACAAGAATCTTTTTCATAACCAGGGAGGTTTTCATTGAATAGTGAGGCAAAACTCCGGTGATCCGCACCGGTAAAGAATGACGGCGGTCAGATTGGGTAATGAGTGTCGTCACGCAGTTTCATAAACTAAAATCCGGTAGTACGCCGAATTGCTACCTTTGCCCCGTCCTGTCGCCTATTCCAACTCAAAACTCAAAACTTCCCACCGAATCATGGCCGAGCAAAATTTCGTCGATTACGTCAAAATCCTCTTCCGTTCCGGCAAAGGCGGGGCGGGGAGCGTGCATTTTTATCGCGGGCCGGGCGTACCCAAAGGCGGCCCCGACGGCGGCGACGGTGGCCGGGGCGGCCACATCATCCTGAAAGCCGACCCGCACGAGTGGACTTTGCTGGGTCTGAAATACACCAAACACATATTTGCCCAAGACGGCGATATCGGTCGCGGCGGGCTCAAAACCGGCTCCGACGGCGATGACGTCGTTGTAAAAGTACCGCTCGGCACCGTGGCCAAAGACGCCGAAACCGGTGAGGTGCTCCTGGAGATCACCGAACGCGACGACGAAAAGATCCTGTTGCCCGGTGGCCGCGGCGGAAAAGGCAACAACTTTTTTAAATCAGCCACCCACCAGACGCCCCGCTACGCCCAACCCGGCGAAGCCGGCATCGAACAATGGATCGTGCTGGAACTCAAGGTGCTGGCCGACGTGGGCCTCGTGGGTTTCCCCAACGCCGGAAAAAGTACCCTGCTCAGCGCCGTGAGCGCCGCCAAACCCAAGATCGGCGACTACCCCTTCACCACGCTCGTACCCAACCTCGGTATCGTGGAAGCACGTCCGGGCCAGTCGTTCATCATGGCCGACATCCCCGGCATTATCGAAGGCGCGCACGAGGGCCGCGGTATCGGCCACCGCTTCCTGCGCCATATCGAACGCAACAGCGTACTGCTGTTCATGATCCCCGCCGATACCGACCGCAGCCTGCAAGCCGAATACGATATCCTCGTCAACGAATTGCGCGAGTTCAACCCCGAACTGCTCGACAAACCCCGCCTGCTCGCCATCTCCAAAGCCGACCTCATCGACGACGACCTGGAAAAAATGCTGCGGCCCACCCTGCCGCCCGACGTGCCGGTCATCTTTATTTCGGCGGTGACGGGGAAAAATATTCAGCAATTGAAGGATATGTTGTGGGCTAAATTGAACAGCGATACGTAATTTTGAGGTAAAAATCGATTTACCTCCCATGCCACTCGTAAAATATTACCCTCGCTCAGCCTGGCATTTCATCTGCCTCTTTTGCTTTGCTATTAGCTTGCCCACGTTGCAAAGCCAAACCGTCACCCAGCAATTTTCAAACCCGCAAAAAATAGAGGTGGATGGAGCAACCAGCGCGTTGCTCTATCCTTCCACCATTACGGTCAGCGGAATGCCCTCCGCGCTTACCGGGTTGCGTATCGGGCTGAACGAACTGATCGGCCTGCAAGCCGACTTTGACATCCTGCTCGAAGGACCGGACGGCACACGGGTCGTGCTGTTGTCGGATGTGTCCGCGGCCCTGACTTTTGCGATCTACGACATCGATTTCGACCTGGAGGCGGAAAGACCCTGGCCCGGCGACATGCTGAACGACGTCCTCTTCCTGCCGGCAAATGTGGAGGATGATATGCCCGATGTATGGCCGGCGCCCGGTCCCGGCAACTGGCAGCAACCCTACCCTTCGCTGGCAGTCTTTGAAGGCAAAAACCCAAACGGCATTTGGAAACTGTACGTGGTAGACGACGAGCCAACGCCATACCAATTGTCGGTCAACAAAGGCTGGGACCTCCGCATCACGGCCGGCAACACGCTCCCTTGTACGCGACCGGGAACGCCATATCTCACACAAAACGCCCCTTATTCTGCTACCATTGCCTGGGATGCGCATGGCGGCACGCAATGGGAGGTGTTTTATGCCCCCGACTCGCTGGCCAAACCGGAGGCTTCCACGCCGCCGACCATCGGAAATGTGGGGAACAGCACCCTTACCCTGAACAATCTGATTCCTGCCACGCGATATGTCTTTTACGTCCGGGCCAGTTGCGGCGCCGCGAAAAGTAAATGGATCGGCCCCCTGCATTTCCGCACACCCGGCGATATGACTTCGCTGTGCAACACGGCATCCGATATATCCATCTGTTCGCCGGTCGCGCTCTCGCCGGGGTCGGGCAACGCCTACACACCTGCCGGCTGCTTTTCCGACGGCGAAGGTCCGGAGTCGCTTTACCGGTTCACGGCGCCGGCCACCGGCGAGTACACCCTTTACGTGGAGCAAGGCGCCGGCGAAGCGGTCCGGTTTCTGTACAAACCGGAAAGCGACGGCTGTACGGACGAGAACTGGCAATGCATTTTCAACGGCATCCATCAATACACCGGCGCATTCGGCCCCCTGCAAGCCGGCGTTACCTATTACCTGATGGCAGAGTGGCCAAACGCAGTCCCGCCGCCCGATTTGCGGTTTAGCCTCAGTCCGGTGGGCGTAGTGACGGACATCGGTTTGCATCATATAACCGACCGCTATGCCGTATTATCCTGGGCCTGGTCCGACCAGCTGACCACCGACCTGGTGTACGGCCCGGCGCCATTCACCCCAAACGCAGCCACTACGCCCACGGAAACCGGGGTAACCAACAATCAATACCATCCCACCGCCCCGTTTATGGCGCCGGACACCGATTACCATATCTACCTGCGGCGGCGAAACGGCGCGGAAACGGGTTGCTGGGCCGGGCCGCTGACGGTAAAAACCCGGCCTACCTGCGGTGCAGTTACCGATATCTCCGTTTCGACTAACGGCTTCCCTCCTAATCTGCATTTTAAAAGCGACAACGCGACAAGCGGCACTTTTGCCTATACCGTCGGCCCGGCGCCGTACCCATTTCCGATTGAAGGACTGATCGACCCGCTTACCATTATAAGCTTGCAAGGCCCCGACTTCAAAACACATTTGGATAATCTTCAGATTGGCCAAACCTACCAGTGTTACGTGAGAAGAGTATGTGGCGGCAGCCTTGACCCTCAAGCCTGGTATGGGCCCCACACCTTTACAGTGCCCGGAAAATGTCCGGCTGACGTGGCAACAGTCAGTTGTGGCGATCCGGCGCTCACTGTTCAAACTTATAGTGAATTTGAAGCCCCCTTCCTCTTCGGTTGCATGAGCCAGCCTCACTACGGCTGGGGCGGGAGCGGCTTTGTGCAATTCACACCGGCAACGACGGGTGTTTACGGTTTTCAGCAAAAAAATCCCGTGCTGCCGCCGGGCGGGATTGCCGGCCGGGTGCAATACGCCATTCGCCGGCTCGACACACCCTGCGCAGCCGCCAGTTGGCGTTGCCTCGAAGAGCTGGAATCTTCCGATACCGGCATCTTCTACACAGATTCGCTGCTGGCCGGAGTCACTTATCAGGTGATGCTGACGCCGATGCGGTATAGTTTGCAAAGCATTGATTTTCAAATAGTCGAATGCCCGAATGATTGCCAACCGGTGACGGACCTGGCAGCTACCGTGCAAAACGGCGGTACGCAGGTCGGTCTGCAATGGAGTGCCGGCGCTGCCCACGATAACTTCCTGGTGCGCTACGGCCGGGCGGATCAGGTGAAAGGCCCCGAACATGCCGGCGCGATGGAATTCACAACCACTGCCACCGCGGCAACACTGACCGGCTTGTCGCCCAATGAATTGTACAAAATTTGGGTGCGCGGCCTTTGCAACGGGCAAAAAGGGCCCTGGGTAGCCGCAAAACCCGTGCATACCGCGCCCGTGAGCCGGGAGATAGCAGCGCGCGTAACCACTTGTTCGCCCTGGTGCATGGATGTTACGCACCCTGAAATCAATTATTTCGATACCTGGATTTTTCAGGTTGAGCAGAGCGGCGCCTACCGGGTATATGCTGATTTCCCGGGTTTTAATGGCCGGATCAACCTTTTTGAAGACTCCATTGCTTCAAAAAATTGCATTTCCAACCAAATTGAAACCGCGGCACAACCCGGCCGAAACCGGTATGCCAGGATGGACCATTTCCTGGAAGCGGGGAAAAAATACATCCTGCAATTCAGCACCAACCGGCCGGTCACACAGTACCAGGGCGATTTCGATTTGGGAGATGGAAGCGTACAGGGTTATTTACTGGGCCCGGCGCCCGTAACCGCTGCCGGCCAATCGGTTTTCAAGGGTCGGTCAGCGGGAGCGCACGGCTCGCCGCCCCAGTGGGGCGCCCTGACGGTGGAAGCGACACACAGTTGCCCCGATACAGCCGGTTGGACGCACTATTACCACGAAGGCAGCGTGGCCACCGGCTACGCACCGGATGATTTACTGTTGCTTTCCCTCAAAAAAAACGGCAATGACATTGGCGATCTGACAAATCAAACCCTGACCGTTCGTCATGTGACGCCGGGTAATATTGTTTACCAAATTAAAAATCCGCCGGCGCCTTATGTGACCAATCCGAAGGGCTGGTTTGTCATGGGGCCGTTCTGGCAAGTGATTACACAGCAACAACCCACGACCGATGTAAGGGTGCGGTTTTATTTTCCATTTATCGATTTTCTGAATTTTCAAAACCTCCTCGGTTTTGCCGGCGCAACCCCACCGGCCAAACCGGAAGATTTGTTTTTTTACAAAATCAACGGCCCTTACGACCCCAACCCCGCCAACGGGCATGCGGGCGTACCCGCGGCGCCGGGGTATGATGCCGACGGGTTTTGGCAATACGCCAACGGCCCGGCAGCCACGGATTCCACCTGGCAGCTCGGAACCAATGCAAATGGCGACTTTTATGGCGAAACGGTGGTGGCCCGCTTCAGCGGCGGCGGCGGCGGAGCGGGCGGCGGTCCGGGAGGAGCGTTCACCGTCAGTGTAAAAACGTTCTGGCCGGAGGAAAATCAACCCGAAGTGTTTCCTGTGCCGGCAACGGACGCGGTGTATGTTCGCTGGAAAACAACGCCTGCTCAACGCAGTCCATACCGGATTTTCAACTCAGACGGCCGGTTGGTACAATCCGGTCGGTTGGGCCAGGAAGAACAGGAAACCATTGAAGTCGACACGTTTCCGACAGGTGTGTATTTGTTGTGGATAAAAACGGAGACGGGGGCGGTGATGTACAGGTTGGTGAAGATTTAGATGCCTTGGTCATCTTCCCAGCGAAAAGAAAGGCGAAATCGCAGCACGAATAATCCTGGCGCATTTGAATGAGTTACCGGATGTTTTTGCTGTTTTTGACGGTTTTACACTTCGGATCAGAAGGAAATGAACACTCTCGGAACAAATGCTCCTCATTTCATGGTTTTACTTAAACCAGTTACCTTTGCGCCGCTTTTCCCAACCCCCAGTCTACCAATAACCAGTCAACTATTACACCACACATGACATCCCGCGACATCCGCCGCCAGTTCCTCGATTTCTTCGCCTCCAAAGGGCACAAGATCATACCCTCCGCCCCCATTGTGGCCAAAAGCGACCCCACGCTCATGTTTATCAACTCGGGCATGGCCCCGCTCAAGGATTTTTTCCTCGGCAACCAGACGCCGCCCGCCAAACGTGTGGCCGACACGCAGAAATGCCTGCGCGTCACCGGCAAACACAACGACCTGGAAGACGTGGGCCGCGACGGCTACCACCACACCATGTTTGAAATGCTGGGCAACTGGTCGTTCGGCGATTATTTTAAAAAAGAAGCCATCGCCTGGTCCTGGGAACTGCTCACCGACGTGTATAAAATTCCCAAAGACCGGCTTTATGTATCGGTGTTCAAAGGCGACGAAAAAGAAAACCTGCCCTTCGACCAGGAAGCCTTCGACGAGTGGACCAAATACGTGGCCAAAGACCGTATCCTGGCCTTCAGCAAAAAAGACAATTTCTGGGAAATGGGCGACCAGGGCCCCTGCGGCCCCTGCTCCGAAATCCACGTCGACCTGCGCTCCGACGCCGAACGCGCCAAAAAAGACGGCCGCGAACTGGTGAACAACGACGACCCCAACGTGATCGAGGTGTGGAACAACGTGTTCATGCAGTTCAACCGCCGTGCCGACGGCTCGCTGGAAGAACTGCCCGCCAAAAGCGTGGATACCGGCATGGGTTTCGAACGCCTCTGCCGCGCCGTACAGGGCGCTGCGTCCAACTACGATACCGACCTGTGGCGACCGTTATTCGATTTTCTGGAAAACTACTCCGGCTTTAAATACGAAGGTACCTACCCGGAAATCCACGATAACTGGAAAAAAACCGACGTGGCCATGCGCGTGGTGGCCGACCACCTGCGCGCTGTGTGCTTCACCATCGCCGACGGCGAACTGCCGGCCAATACCGGGGCCGGCTATGTCATTCGCCGCATTTTGCGCCGCGCCGTCCGGTACTACTATTCTTTCCTTAACCTGAAAGAACCCGTGATGTATCGCATGGCCCCGATCCTCGCCGAAGAATTCAGCGACGTGTTCCCCGAACTGAAGGCGCAGATCGACTTCGTGGTAAAATTTATTCTGGAAGAAGAAAAATCGTTCCTGCGCACCCTCGAAAGCGGGCTTAAACGGATCGAAGGCCTCGACATAAAAAACAACGAGATCAGTGGCGAACAGGCCTTCGAACTCTACGACACCTACGGCTTCCCAATCGACCTTACCCGCCTCATCGCCCGCGAAAAAGGCTGGATCGTGGATGAAACCGGTTTTGAAAAAGCCCTGGAAGAACAAAAGATCCGCTCCCGCAAAGACGCAGCCAAAGAAGTGGGCGACTGGATGGTGCTGCGCGACGAAGCCAACGTGCAGTTTCTCGGCTACGATCAGCTCGAACTGCGCGACAGCCACGTGGTCAAATACCGCACCGTCATGCTCAAAGGTCAGCCGCAATACCAGCTGGTGCTCAACCGCACGCCCTTCTACCCCGAAGGCGGCGGCCAGGTGGGCGATACAGGCTGGCTGGAGTTCAGCGACGAAAAAATTCGGGTGCTCGACACGAAAAAGGAAAACGACCTGGTCATCCACATCGTGGAGCGCCTGCCCCAATACCTGCAGGACCCCACGGTACACTGCCATGTCGACGAGCGCAAACGCCGCCTCACCGAGAACAACCACTCGGCCACGCACCTGCTGCACGCCGCCCTGCGCAAAGTGCTGGGCCATCACGTACAACAAAAAGGCTCCTACCTCGACGAGAAAACCCTGCGTTTCGACTTCGCCCACTTCCAGAAAGTGACCGACGAGGAACTGGCTCAGATCGAACAGATCGTCAACGAAAAGATCCGGGAAAACATCGCCCTTGAAGAGGCGCGCAACCTGCCCATCGAGGCGGCCAAAAAAGCCGGCGCCATGATGCTCTTCGGTGAAAAATACGGCGAAACCGTGCGTATGATCACTTTCGACCCCGCTTACTCACGCGAACTCTGCGGCGGCTGCCACGTGCGCCAGACGGGTCAGATCGGCTACTTCAAGATCACCGGAGAATCGGCCGTGGCCGCCGGCGTACGCCGTGTAGAGGCGCTCACTGCCGCCGCCGCCGAAGAATATATCTCCGGCCTGGAACGCGAAGTGACGGCCATCAAACTGATGCTGAAGGCCAAGGAGCCGGCCAAAGCCGTGAACGATCTGCAGGAAGAAAACAAACGCCTGCAAAAAGAAATAGAACGCCTGGTACAGGAACAGGCCAACAGCCTGCGTGTTACCTTGCGCGGGAGCGTAGAGAATATCAATGGAATTAACTTTTTGGGTGCCCACCTTCCTATATATGACGTAAACATTATCAAGTCTTTAGCTTTTGAACTCGAACGCGAATTAGGAAATGCGGTCGTAGCTTTTACCACCAGTTCTTTGG
>CALEYM010000681.1 GCA_937926185.1 uncultured Bacteroidota bacterium
GGGTTATAGGGTGTATGAGGGTTTAGAGGGTTTATGAGGGGTTATGAGGGTTTATGAGGTTTAGATGGTTTAGATAGTTTAGAAGGGTTAGAGGGTTAAGTTTAGATTAAGTTTTGAAAATGGGGATTGTGGTAAAAATTTTCTTTTTTTAGTTAAATCCCTTCCTTTTTTGACTTAAATTTGGTGAAACGCGATTAAAGATTTCAGAAGTTTTGAAAACTTAAAGCAGGCGTTTCAGAAAAACGGGTCTTAAAACGGCAAAACCGTCGAAAAAGGCCGGCGGCAGCGGAAGGCGTTCGCCGGACTTTTTCAACGGTAGGGCGTGAAGCAGTTCCGCGCTTAGGCCTTGTAGTGGGCGAAGGCGCGGTTGGATTCGGCCATTTTGTGCGTGTCTTCGCGTTTTTTCACGGCATTGCCCTCACCTTTGCTGGCGGCGACGATCTCGGCGGCCAGTTTTTCGGCCATGCCTTTGCCGGCGCGGGCGCGGGAATATTTGATCATCCATTTGATCCCGATGGAAATTTTCCGGTTGGCCGGCAGTTCCGTGGGAATCTGGAAGGTGGCGCCGCCGATACGGCGGCTGCGTACTTCCACTTGCGGCATGACGTTGTTCAACGCTTTTTTCCAGACTTGCAACTCGTCCTCGTTGGTGCGACTTTTCACGATGTCAAGCGCATCGTAAAAAATACTGAACGCAACGCTCTTCTTGCCCTCCCACATCATGTGGTTAACGAAACGGGTGACCATCGTATCGTTGTACCGCGGATCAGGAGCCAATACTCGAGGTTTCGGTTTGTGTTTACGCATTATAGTTAATGATGAATGATGAATGATAAATGATGAATGGCTGCCTGACAAACGGAATCAAAAAGATTCATCATTCATCATTTATCATTCATCATTAAAAACTTTATTTTTTTGGGCGCTTCGTACCGTAGTGGCTGCGGCTTTTCTTGCGGTTGTTCACGCCGGCGGTGTCGAGCGCGCCGCGCACGATGGTGTAACGCACGCCCGGCAGGTCTTTTACACGACCGCCGCGCACGAGCACGATGGAGTGTTCCTGCAAATTGTGACCTTCCCCCGGAATATAAGCAATCACCTCGATCTGGTTGGTCAAACGCACTTTGGCCACTTTGCGCAATGCAGAGTTGGGCTTTTTCGGCGTCGTGGTGTACACGCGGGTGCACACGCCACGCCGTTGAGGGTTTCCGTCCAAAGCGCGCGATTTGCTTTTGTACTCCACTTTTACGCGGCTCTTGCGCACCAATTGATTAATGGTAGGCATACCTTTTTTTGACTAAAATTTTATGTAACTCGTTCAAAATCAACTTAAAAAAGACAAATTTTTATTTGCCCCTTTCAAAAGCGAACGCAAAGGTAACTCAAGTGGCGATAATTTTCCAAACCGGAATCAAAATTTTCTGAAAAGTGACGGTTTGAAATATATTCTGTTGTTTTGTGTCCGTTATGCACCAGCAACACGCAAAAATCACCGCCCTCGGCGCCTACGTCCCCGAACGCGTGGTAGACAACCATTACTTTGAATCGATCGTGGAAACCAACGACGAGTGGATCGTCAGCCGCACCGGTATCCGTACGCGGCACTTTGCAGCCGAAAACGAATACACCAGCCATTTGTGCGTGGGCGCGGCGAAAAGCCTGGTGGAGGAGAATAACATAACGATCGACGACGTGGATTTTATCATCGTCGCTACCGTAACGCCCGATCAGACCATGCCCAGCGTATCTTCTCAGGTGCAGGACAAGTTGGGGCTTGCCCACGCCGGCGCCATCGACATTTCGGCGGCCTGCGCGGGTTTTGCTTACGGTATCATACTGGCGCAAGGGCTGATCACGGCGGGCACACACCGGAAAGTGCTGGTGTTCGGCGCCGAAACGCTCACCAAATTCACCAATTATGAAGACCGGACGTCCTGCATCCTGTTCGGCGACGGCGCCGGCTGCGTACTGGTGGAAGCAGCGCCGAGGGGCAATATCCTTGCCGCCGTCACCGGAAGCAGCGGCGACGGCGGCAAGGACCTCTACATGTCCAACCTGCGCAAACAGATCAACGGGCAGGATGTGATCACCGACAACAAAATCCACCAGAACGGCCGCGCCGTATTCAAATGGGCAGTCACCACCGTGGCCGGGCAAATGCAGGTGCTGTCGGAGCGCAGCGGACTGCCGTTTGAAAAGATCGACTGGTTTATCCCCCACAGCGCCAATATGCGTATCATCGAGGCGCTTTGCAATCAGTCGGGCTTCCCCATCGAAAAAACGCTCGAAAGCATCAGTATTTACGGCAATACCTCCTCGGCCTCCATCCCGCTCGCCCTGCACCGCGGCCTGCGCGAAGGCAAGGTGAAAAAGGGCGACCGCATTATGATGATCGGTTTCGGCGGCGGGCTGGTGTACGCGGGGGTGGTAGTGGAATGGCAGTAGCCGTTTCAAGCCTTAACCAAATAATGCGTCCATTGTCAGCTCGTTATGCACGAGGGATTTTGCGTAGGTATTGGGCGTAAGGCCGAAGGTTGTGATAAAAGTGAGCCAAACAGATTTGGGCGTTTTGGTATGCTCTTTAAAAATACCGGTTTTTTGCCTCAGGGTATCGGCATATTCCTTGTCAATAGTAATGGTCTTAAATGCTATGCGCCTTTTCCTTTTTTACCTCCTGCTGTTGAACAGCCCGCTGCTTCCCGCCCAAAGCTCCCTGCTGCCCCGCGCCGAAAATTTCACCGGAACCATCGGCGGCAAAGCCGTCGGCCTGTATTATCTCCGCAACGACAGGGGAATGGAAGTCGCCATTACCAACTACGGCGGCCGCATCGTCGGCCTGGTGGCGCCCGACCGGTACGACCAACCCACCGACGTCGTATCCGGTTACAACAGTCTCGACGAATACCTGAATAACCCGGAAGAATATTTCGGGGCCATTATCGGGCGCTATGCCAACCGCATTGCCGGCGGCAAATTCAAACTCGACGGCAAAGAGTACAATCTGGCCCAAAACAACGGACCCAACCACCTGCACGGCGGCCCGGGCGGTTTTCACCGGGCAGTGTGGGACGCCCGCCAGCCCGATGCGCAAACCCTCGAACTGCAATATGTCTCGCCCGACGGGGAGGAAGGATACCCCGGCACGCTCACGGTAAAGGTCGTTTACCAGCTGACGGAGCGCAATGAACTGAAAATCACCTACGACGCTACCACCGACAAGCCGACTATCGTCAACCTCACCAATCATACCTATTTCAACCTGCGCGGCGAAGGAGCGCCCACCATAAACGATCATTATTTGCAGATCTTCGCCGGGCAGTACACGCCCGTCGACAACACCCTGATCCCTACGGGGCAACTGACCCCCGTAGCCGGCTCGGTGTTCGATTTTGAAAGCCCCGAAGTGATCGGCAGCCGCCTCGACCAGCCCGATGAACAACTGAAAGCCGGAATGGGATACGATCACAATTTCGTATTATTCAAACAGTATCCCGGCGAACCGAGGCCGGCAGCCATGGCGTTCAACCCCGCAAACGGGATCGAAATGCTGATCGAAACCACCGAGCCCGGTTTGCAGTTTTACGGCGGCAATTTCCTGACGGGCAAATACAAGGGCAAAAGCGGCCGGCCGTACCAGCATCGCTCGCTGTTCTGTCTCGAAGCGCAACATTTCCCGGACAGCCCCAACCAACCGGGTTTCCCTTCCGCCAGCCTGCGTCCCGGCGACCGGTACAGCCAAACAACCCTGTTCCGGTTTGCCATAAATTTTAAGGAAGCCGTTCAGGCGGCCGGTCCGCTCCTGGTAGCAGAGCGCGTCTGGCAGGCCGGCGACCGCCTTCAATTCAGCCCCGTGCAAGCCAACGCCTGGCGCCAGAATCTACCCTGGCTGGTGGGCGCCAACTACATACCCGCCTATGCCATCAACCAGCTGGAAATGTGGCAGGCCGAAACCTTCGACACCCTTGCCATCGAACGCGAACTGGCGCTGGCTGCCGGGTTGGGCATGAACACCCTGCGCGTATTCCTGCACGATTTGCTCTGGCAGCAGGATTCCACCGGTTTTAAAAAACGCATAGATGCTTTCCTGCGCGTCTGCGCCCGTTCGGGTGTGCGGCCCATGCTGGTGCTGTTCGACTCCTGCTGGAACCCCGACGCCCAATCGGGCAAACAACCCGATCCCAAACCCGGCGTGCACAACTCCGGCTGGGTGAAAAGTCCGGCCTTGCGTCACCTGCAGGATCACCGTGAAATTCCCCGCCTCGAACACTACGTCGCCGGCGTTATCCGCGCTTTCCGCGACGACCCGCGCGTGCTCGCGTGGGACCTCTGGAACGAACCCGACAACCTCGACGACCGGCGCAATGCCGAAGGCACGGCGCACCTGCGCGATTTCGTGGCCTTCCTGCTCCCCGAAGTGTTCCACTGGGCCCGTTCCGCCAAACCCCTGCAGCCGCTTACCTCCGGCGTGTGGGCCGGCGACCACTGGGGCTCGCCCGAAAAGTTAAACGCCATTCAGCAAATCCAGCTGCGCGAATCGGACGTCATTAGCTTCCACTGCTACGGCGATTCGGCCCGCTTTGAGTACTGCATCCGGGAACTTAAAAAATACGAACGGCCGTTACTCTGCACCGAATACCTCGCCAGAAGCATGGGCAGTACGTTCGAAGCTTTCCTGCCTGTTGCCAAAAGAGAAAAACTGGCTATGTACAACTGGGGCCTCGTGAACGGGAAAACCCAAACCCACCTGCCCTGGGACAGCTGGCAAAAACCCTACACCGACCGCCAGCCGCCCGTGTGGCACCACGATATTTTTACGCCGAACGGCAACCCGTATAAAAAGGAAGAATGGCAGTTTGTCCGGAAGATGATACGATCATAAAGTTTGAAGCTTGAAGTTGCAACTAATTTAAAGTTACCCTCGTCAATTCTCCTCATCAAATTAAAGAGAAAACAATATGCTGAGCCTCGGCCTGCTCCTGTTGCTACGCGCCTGGATGATTTCCAAAATCAAAAAATGAAAACGCCATGCTGACTGCCGGTTTTTACCTGCTCCTGACCCTTTTGATAGCCCTCATTTATACCGGTCTGCAAAAAATGCCCTTGCCGGCAGAAACCCGCCGGAAATACGCGCGCGGCTTTGCCCTCGCAACTGCCGCCTGGTTGGCCTACCTGTACGCCATGGACGCCGCGGGGGTGCTCCGGATTTTTACGCCGCCGCCGCGCATTGTCGTATTTCTGATCCTGCCGGCCTTCGCCGCGATTGCCTGGTTCTTTTTCAGCAAAAAATTTGAAGACCTGATCCGTGCCATGCCGCCCGCCTGGCCGGTGTATCTGCAATCCTTCCGTATCGGCGTGGAAATCCTGATCCTGGGCGTCTATATGAAAGGGCTCGGTAGCATAGAACCCACGCTGGAAGGATATAATTTCGACATGCTGGCCGGCCTGACGGCCCCCATAGTGGCATATTTTGTATTCCAGCGAAAAGCGGCCCCGAAAAAAGCAGCCCTGGCCTGGAACATCTTCGGCCTGCTGCTGCTGGCCAACGTAGTGATCATTTTCAATACGCTGTTCCTCCGGCCTGAATGGTGGGGATATTCCGCTTCGCCCATAAAACCGGAATTCGGTACCATGCCCTATCTGCTCATACCGGGCCTGTATATGCCGCTGGCGGTGTTTTTACACTTTTTTTCGATCGCGCAACTTAAAAGGGGCCTCGCTCCGACGGCCGGCTGAACCCGCGCTTCCGGCTCGGTTTGCCGCCTTTCGGCGTGTTGGGCATTCCCATGACGATTACCGGCACTTCGGAAAACCCGGTGGTGGAGATACGGAAAGGAAAGGAGGGGGCTGACCCATGTTTAGGCGAATCCCCCGACACATCCACATTGCGCGTCATCAATTCAGGCTATACACCAGGTAGGCAAATAGCCCCAGACTTGTTTCCAATACGGTAGTATCCGTTATGGCAAAATCCTGCCGGTGCAATCCGCCCGTAGCTTCCACGCCTGTTCTGAGCAAAACGGCCGGGATGCCGTATTTTTTGAAAAACGCAAAATCGTCGGCGCCGAATCGCAGGTTGTGGACTTTTACCGGATACCCCAGGTAACGTCCGCCAAAGTCCCGTACCGATTCAGTAAGCAGGGAGTCGTTTTCCAAAACCGGGATGCCCTGCATTTGCTCCCGGCGTATTGTCACTCCCCGGCGTTCGTATTTTTTTGAATACAAATCAAGGAGCGAATCGATGCTGCTCATACCCTTTGTCTCATGCGAAGGAGAGTAGGTTCTGAAATTACCGACGATAGTTACTTTTTGCGGCAGCACATTGTGCGGCGCATCGGCAGGACTGTTGGTAATGATATTCGTCCAGCGCAACAAATATTCCGCACCGCCGGATGAATGGCGGAAATGATGATGGATTTCGCTTTTCAGCGTGTCCCAGATTTCGAGCGGATTCAGGTTGTTTAAATTCGCAATATGCCCGCCCTTTTGAGCCGAGGCATCGATGGTGATTTTTAAAATCTGCGTGGAAGCCTGGGCCGTACCGCCGCGCACTTCCACCCGGTGGTTTGGAACATCCGGACTGACATGCTGCCCCAACGCCATTAACTTGCCATATTTGCTCAAATCCATTGACTTCAACATCGAATCCAACCCGCTGGGAAGGTCCTCTTCGCTTGGGCTGAACAGAAATAGTACCTTTCGCCAACGGAAACCGGGATTATCCAACAGCATTTCGGCGAGGTTACAGGCAACGCTCATGCCTACGGAATGGCCGCAGCCGTGTTTCACTTCGGGCATGCCGGTTTCAGCATTTGGAAACGACAGGCCGTCCATTTCCGGTCTGATGAGAAGCGAATATTCCTGGTGCGCGTCGCCTTCGATTTCGACAATAAGCCCCGTTCCGGCAACGGTTGTATAGGAAAGCGCCGTTTTCCCGTATCTTTTTTGCAAACGGGCAAAACGTTTCTCCAGATAGCGGTGCGTTTTAAATTCTTTCCAGGCCGGCTCGGCGCGTTTATTCAACTCTTGCCAGTCGCGCAGGGCGTTTTTATACCGTTTTTTCGCCTCCGACTGACAGAACGTTTTTAACCGCAAAGGGTCTGTGAGCGAGTCGGGTGTGATACAGGATGTGCCGGCTTCGCTGTAACGGGAAACAGCCAGAATGAGTAATATGGTAACTATTGAATGTTTCATTTCTTATCGTTTTAATTTATTTCAGTTTAGGAGTTATCTTAATGATAAACATGCTTTTATAATGTCAATGACCTGGTCTCTGTACGTGTTTGCTTCCCGGAAAAGTCCGTGACGTCCGCCCTTGATCTGATAGAATGTCGAGTATGGCAAGCGCCCGGCAACCTCAATATGTCGTGCGGTAACATTGTGCGTGTCCAATTCGGCACTGATAATGACGACAGGGGTTTGTATCTTCTCCAGGGCGCCGGGCTGAAAAATCTCCACCAACGATTGAGCCGTGTATTTTATCCTGCCGAGCGTAAATCCGCCGATTCGCAGCCTTGGATCTTTCTTACGCCATAGGTGGATGAGAGCGCCGCGTACGTCGCTGCTGGTTGGATCGTCGGCTAATACTTTCTTTGCCAGATCCCAAGACCAATCGCGTGCCTTACCCCAGTACTGCCGTTCCTGTTCAGGGCTTAATTCGAGCGCAGCGAGCTGGTAAATTCCGCCGTGTTTCTCAAAAAAGTGGCTACCAAACATAGGTGCTGCAAGGATCATTTTTTTAAAAATACTGTCTTTCAGGAAACACGACGTCAAACCGACAAGACAGCCGTAGCAGCTTCCGACAAAATAGATTGGCAAGCCGGTTTCAACATGTTGAGCAGTAAAATAAATAAGGTCTTCGGCAAAGTAGCGGGCCGGCAACGCGGGCGGTTTTTGCCGGTCGGCGCCGCTATACATACGCTCACTCCCGTTCTCGCCGTAACGCTCGAGCGTATACGTGATGAGGCCAATATCCCGGAAGGTTCGCATGTTTTCATAGTCGGCTTCCAGGGGTTGGCCCAACCCGGCGTGATAAACCACAACGCCAACCGGGGCCGGGCATCCCAAACGGGCATACCTTACTTTTTTGCCCTTTTCATTGAAAAAATAAAGAATTTCCAGACCCGCCGGTTCGCAGAACCGGGGCTCGAGCAAAATCTTTTCCATCGCATCTTTTTTAAACGGTGAACGAATGAAGTTTGCCGGCAAACCGTTTCAATCGCGATGGGCCCAAGATGCGGAACCGATGGACAGACAAGCAAAGGCAAAAGCAGGACATTTAAAAACATCCTGTCCCGGTTTTGTCCGCCGGTTGTCCCGGTTTGTCCGGCTATTTAACAGCCGGTATTTGCCCCCTCCTCCGCGGGAATAGAGGTCGCATGGCATTTTTTTTTACCTTGCGCGGATTAAATTCATACAAAATGACAGACCGGGAAATAGCGGAAAAACTTGTTCGGGAAGTAATGGCCTGGTTGGGTGAACAACGCGGAATGCCTGAACTCCAGACCAAACAACATTTTGACCAGAAGGACTTTGAAGCGCTTGAAGCGTTTCTGGGAACGGACTTTAGCCGTAGAAATGAGATAAAAGATGTCCATGGTTATGTCAGTGCGAAATCGCTGCAACGCTTCTGGCAATATGCCGCCGGCAAAGATCAAACCGAAAGCGACCATGCGACAGCCCGCAATGTGTTGTCGGCCCTGGCTTTGCATAACCGCTGGCTGGTAAGAAATATTTCTATCAGATATACGGATACTGGATACCCAAGACCTGAGCAGAATCTCTGGCAGCGATATCAAGCCCTGCATGGGGAACAGCAGACTGCTGATAAGCCGGAACTCAGACCTCCTGAAAATAATTCAGGGAACAAATCAACCGGTAAAAATTGGCGAACCGTACTTCCCTGGTGTATTGTATTGGTTCTTGTTTCCGGTCTGTGTATGCAAAAAGCCGGCTCGATAGCCTTTGGCGAAAAAGTTGCCGAATGGGAAGTGTGTTTCCGGATGCGTGATACAAATTTGCTTTGGCCCTTCGGCAAACTCTCTTTTTACAAACCCCTTTACCCCGGCGAAAATGATTATATCGTGGAAGCCGGCGGTTTGTACAGAAAAAAAACGGCGCCGGACGTAATGGAACCCGATGAAACCTTTAACCACAGGGGTACAGCTAAAAAAATT
>CALEYM010000682.1 GCA_937926185.1 uncultured Bacteroidota bacterium
GAGTTATGAGTTATGAGTTATGAGTTATGAGTTATGAGTTATGAGTTATGAGTTAGCACCCTATAACTCATAACTCATAACTCATAACTAATTCTACGCCGAGCACGCTTCGCAGGTCGGGTCATCTAAGCTGCAAATCTTGCCCTGGAACTGTTCGGGTTCGAGGGCCGACATTTGCGGCGCCTCCTTTTCCACCTTGACCACCGCTTCGTTGGTGACTTTGTTGGCCACGAATTTCTGCTGGTGTTTATCGCTGAGCGTGAACTTGATCGGATCGGTCGCTGCTTTGGAACGCAGGTAGTACATACCGGTTTTCAGGCCCTTTTGCCAGGCGTAGAAGTGCATCGACGACAGTTTGGCAAACGTGGGCGCTTCCATAAACACGTTGAGCGACTGGCTCTGGCAAATGAACGCGCCGCGGTCGGCGGCCATGTCGAGAATGACTTTCTGGCTGAGTTCGTAAGCCGTTTTGTACAGGGCGCGCACCTCTTCCGGAATGTCTTCGATGCCCTGCACGGAGCCGTTGGAAGCCATGATGGCTTCGCGCATTTCTTCCGTCCACAGGCCCAGGCGCACCAGGTCGCGCATCAGGTATTTGTTTACCACGATGTGTTCGCCGGCGAGGGTGCGGCGGGTGTAGAGGTTGGAGGTGTAGGGTTCGAAACATTCGTTGTTGCCCAGTATCTGGCTGGTGCTGGCCGTGGGCATGGGCGCCACGAGCAGGGAGTTGCGCGCGCCGGTTTTCATCACGCGCTGCCGCAAGCCTTCCCAGTCCCAGCGTTTGGAAGGCTGTACGCCCCACATATCGAACTGGAACTGGCCCTGGCTCACGGGGGAGCCCTTGAACGTTTCGTAGGGACCGTACTTTTCAGCAAGTTCGCAGCTTTCAGTCATGGCCGCGAAGTAGATGGTTTCGAAAATGTCCTTGTTCAGTTGTTTGGCCTCCGGCGAATCGAAGGGCATGCGCATCAGGATGAACGCGTCGGCCAGGCCCTGCACGCCGAGGCCGATGGGCCGGTGGCGGAGGTTGGAGCGTTCAGCCTCGGGAATAGGATAGTAATTGATGTCGATGACCTTGTTCAGGTTGCGGGTCACGACACGGGTGATTTCATAGAGCCGCTGGTGATCGAATTCGCCGTTATTTACGTACTTGGGTAAGGCAATGGAGGCTAAGTTGCAGACCGCCACCTCGTCGGGTGCGGTGTATTCTACTATTTCAGTGCAAAGGTTAGAGGAACGGATGGTGCCCAGGTTTTTCTGGTTGCTCTTTTTGTTGGCCGCGTCTTTGTACAGGATGTAGGGCGTGCCGGTTTCGATCTGGCTTTCCAGCACGGCATTCCACAGGTCGCGGGCCTTCACGGTTTTGCGCTGGCGGCCTTCCTGCTCGTATTTGTGGTACAGGGCTTCGAATTCGCCGCCGTATACGTCGTACAGGCCGGGCGCCTCGTTGGGGCAGAACAGCGACCACTCGCCGTCTTCCTTGACGCGTTCCATGAACAGGTCGGGGATCCACAGGGCGTAGAACAGGTCGCGGGCGCGCATTTCTTCCTTGCCGTGGTTTTTCTTCAGATCAAGGAATTCGAAGATGTCGGCGTGCCAGGGTTCGAGGTACACGGCGAAGGCGCCTTTGCGTTTGCCGCCGCCGTTGTGGGCCACGCCGATATGGGTAACGTAGTTGTGGTTGGGCTCCACTTCAAAGTCCACCACTACGCCGTCGTAGGGCTGTTCGGCCAGGTGGGTCACGCGGCTGTAAGTATGGTTGCCGTAGGTGAAATACATGGTGTATTCGCCTGCATAGCGGCCAAACAACTCCGTGATCTCAGGCACTTTGGGAATACGCAGGCAGTAGGAAACCTTGCGTGTTGTGATGTTTTTATAGGAGGAAACATTGCCCACCCGGTCGCGCACATAGCCGCTGGTGAGTATGCCGAATCGCATTAGCATGTAGCGCACCGACTCGATGACGTTGCGGGAAGTCATGTCGAGCGCAATCTCGAAGTTCTCCCGGTTACTGATACTGCCGTCGGTTTCGAGAATACCGCGTACGATTTGCAGGGTTTTCTCCTTCGGCAAATGCAGCATGGAAGGATGCACGCGTTTTTCGCCCTGTTCATCGTACAGCATCGTGCGGCTGAATTTGAAACCGAGGTGCGCCGACCAGGTGAAGCGGACTTTCTTTTCGTCCGCGTTGCCGCTTTCCGTCCAGCGGATGCCGTTTTCGTACAGGTAGCGCTTGACGAAGTTGATGTCGTCGGTATCGCGGTTTTGTGTGATATGGGCGGCTTTGCCGTCGCGGGCGATATGGCCGTCGCCGATCATCATGCCGTAGAAGCGGCAGTCGTCGAGGCTGTATTCCGGGATGTCTTCGTTGAATTCCGGGATTGGGAACGCGATCAGATCGTCGGGCGTGAGGTCTTTGGCTTCCACCCATTCCGGTTCGAGGTAGCCTTTTTCCAGGCGGTTGCGGATCACGTCGTGGTTGACCATTTTCTGTTGTCCGCGCAGTACCAGGAAGGTGTGGCCGGGCGTCACCAGGATGGGCTCGATGGAGTGTTTCACACCGATCTCGATCATGTTCCCCTGGTAAGTATTCCGCAGCAGGCGGCTTACCCGGTTAAATTCACCCTCGGCGGTGAGCAGTTCTTCGCCCGTCACGATGTCGTCGATGCGTTTGATGCCGTGCCGGGTATAGAGCAGCGTGTCGGGGTGGAAACATTGATCCACATAGCGGGCAGCATCATTGAACACCCGCAGCATGGGAATGATGCCATTGGAGGTGCCGCCGGTACCCTTGATGTAGGAGCCCGTGGCGCGGATATTGTGGATGCTCAGGCCGATGCCGCCGGCGCTTTGGGAGATAAGGGCGCAGCGCTGGAGGGTTTCGAAGATGCCGTTAATCGAATCCTCTGTCATTTGAAGCAAAAAACACGAGGAAAGTTGCGGCTTTGGCGAGCCGGCATTGAACAGCGTCGGCGTGGCGTGGATGAACCAGCGTTCGCTCATCAGGTTGTAGGTTTCGACGGCCGATTCGATGTCTTCGCCGTGAATACCCACGGCTACCCGCATGAAGAGGTGCTGCGGACGCTCCACCACCTCGCCGTTCATGCGCATGAGATACGAGCGCTCCAGGGTTTTGAAACCGAAATAGTCGAAATCGAAATCGCGGTCGTAGATGATGGCGCTGTCGAGCCGGTCTTTGTGCTTTTGAACGATTTTGAAAATATCCTCGCTGATGAGGCCGGCGCGGTCGCCGGTTTTGGGGTCGATGTAGTGGTAGAGCCCGTGCACGACTTTGGCGAACGACTTTTCGGTCTGTTTGTGCAGGTTGCTCACCGCGATGCGGGCGGCCAGCAGGGCGTAATCCGGGTGGATAGTGGCCATGGTGGCGGCCGTTTCGGCGGCCAGATTGTCGAGTTCAATGGTGCTGACCTGGTCGTACAGGCCCATGATGACTTTTTTGGTCACTTCGATGATATTGACGTAGCTGGTGTCCAGCCCGTAGCAGAGTTTGCGCAGGCGTGCCGTGATCTTGTCGAAGGACACGTCTTCCTTGCGTCCGGAGCGTTTGATTACATGCATGATTAGTGATTCTGTTTTGACTTCAGTTCTCGAGTATGTGTATGTTTTGAATTATCTCTACCCCTTTTTTTTACTGCTTTTCATTCCCCGGTTCGGCCCCAGTAAAGGCGCTGATTTGGACGGTTTTAAAAAGCGGTTGCCTTGGGGGTGAGGTGTTGGAGGAGTCTTGGGCGTTACTTTTTTGCCGGGTGTTTTTGATGCTTTCTTTGCCATGGTATTTGCTTTTGAATATTAAAAACGATATGCCGCGCCAACGGCAATCGCCCGGTTATCCGCAGACAACTGCCCCAGATGCGTTCCGTTTTCATCGGTTATAATAATTCTGGAAATATTGGTCAGTCCGTACAGATAAGACACAAAAACCGTGACCGGGCCGATATGCCCGCTCAGTTTACCGAGCAGGCCAAAGTCGGTGTCGTTGAACAGCTTATTGTCCTTTGTACTGCTCCAATCGATAACATCGCCGTAGCGGATAGACTCCCCTGCTTTCCAGGACAGATATGGCCCGACTGCAATCCCGATTTGCCGGACCGGACGAAATTCAATTTGGGGTATGAAGTCGATGTAACTGATTCTATGGTCTATTCTGCCCCGGTATGTGGCAAACTGACCGTCCTGTACAATTAATGTCCCCCGGGTATTGAAATAAAAACCGCGCTGCGAAAACTGCACGTCGCCCTGCACCGCCCACTGATCCGTAAAAGCATAACGCGCATTGGCGCCGGCGAAGAAGCCGGTGCGGAATTCGGCGTCGAGCACGTCGGGGTCGGGTTTTATGGTGGCGAACATAGGGCCGGCCTGCAGGCCGACAGAAAAACGGCTATCCTGGCTGTGCAGGGACAGGGTGAATAATAGCGTTGTTATGAAGGTGATTACTCTCAACATTGTTAAAGAAGTATATTTTGGTGTTATAAATTCGTGGTATTGAGCACGTTTACGAAACTTTTAAAGTTTCGTAAACGCCAGTTGGTCTATCTGGTCTTCCTGTTCAATCAGGATAAAGTACATCCCGCTTTCCCAGTTAGTCGTTTCTATATCAGTTTGCTGGCCGGTAGCCGGCAGTAACAATCTGAGGCGCCCGAGCGTATCAAAAATCCGGATTTGCCGGGCCGGGTTGCCGTCATTGGAGCGAAGCGTCAGCCGGTCGTGTACCGGGTTCGGAAAAACCGACCAGTTCGCAAATCTCGTGTCAGGCGTCTCCGTGTCCGTCAGCATGTCGAGCCGGTATTGGCTGAAAAAGCGCCAGATTTCCCGGCTCGCGCTGAAGTCCTGGTTGGTGACGCCGATGGGGAACAGCTGACCCGGCCAGGTATGTCCGCCGCCGATCACTTTGTAATGCTCTACCGTACTGCCGTTGAGGCCGCCGCTGTACAGGTAGTGTTCGGCGGTGCAGCCGTCCGCGGTATTGACGTCCGGCACCGGGGTGATGACCGGGGTCGGGTTACATTGATTTTTCTGCACCCAGGCATCCACCAGTGTGGGGATGGCTACCGTACCCAGCGACACCGAACCGTTGTACGGTACCGTATTATCGGCGGTGCCGTGTATTTCCATCACCGGTACGGGTCGCGGCGGGTTGCAGGCGTTTAGTTTCAGCGTGATCATGCTGCCGGTCACCGAGGCGATGGCGGCGATTTTATGGCTCAGTTCGCAGGCCAGGGAGTAACTCATAAAGCCGCCGTTGCTCATGCCGGTGCTGTAAATGCGGTTGGGGTCGATGTTATACGTTGCGCGCAGGCTATCGATCAGGTTGGAGAGAAAAGCCACGTCGTCCACCGCCGACAAGCCTCCGAGCACATTCCAAAAGCGATCGCCCAAATTGTTGATCGTGCCGTTGGGGTGTACGATCAGGAAGTTTGCCGTATCGGCTATGGGGCGGAAGTCACCGTAGAACTCCTGCTGCGCGGCAAAGGAGGCATAGCCATGCAGGTTCAGCACCAGGGGCACGGCGGTGCTGCCGTTGTACATCGCGGGGACGTACAAGCGGTAGTCGCGGGTAAGGCCGCCGCTTTGGATCGTGCCGGTTAGGGTGGTTTGGGCGGTGGCCGAACCGAGGGTTAACAGGCAGAGGATGAGTGTGGTGGTGCGCATGGTGTTGATTTTGGTGTCATTTAGTTTTTTATTCGGTTTTATCAGATTTTACTTTATATCAGTTCCCTCGCTTCGCTCGGGATGACAGGATGCCGTGATTGAATTTTCCACCAGATTTCTCGCTTCGCTCGAAATTTTCCCGAGAACACTTGGTCGCCGTTTTGGGCGATGAGGTAGCAGGCGTAGCGGGTCAGCATGAGGTCGCTGATCTGTCGTTTTGCACCCGAGCCCAAGGCAACCATTTTTCCGATGTCGGAAAAATGGTCTTCAATGAGTTGGCCTGAATTTGTACAGGCTTCTTTTGCCTTGGCAATGACTTTTATGAAGTTCTTCCAGTCATCGTAGCCGAGTAAAAGTTGCAGGTCTCTCGCCAGCCAATACTCCACCCCCTCCTGTTCGTAAGCAGCCTCCTCAAAGGCGGTGTGCAGTTTTTTGATCAGTTCCTGTTTCATACCAGTTGCGTTTTGGTGAAAGAATGATGAGCCTATCCTGCTGGTATGATATAGTTCGAAGTTTGAAGTTCGAGGTCGGAGTGCTGCCGTGTTTGGTCTTCGAACTTCAAACTCCGAACTTCAATCTATCATGCTGCCGAATCATCCTGTACGCTCGCATCCGGCGCATTTTTTTTCACCGACTCGATACCGTTGTCGCGGGAGGCTTCGCTTTCGTACATCTGGCTGTTGCCTATCACCTGGCTGTTGGCAGCCTTCAGATTGAAATAAAATTTGCCGTTGGAGGAAGTGAGCCGCTCAAAGCGGGCATCGTCCTGGGAATTGGTGCGCACCGACTCGATGCCGGCAGTGCAGGACGCCTTGGCGGCGTAGCCCTGGCTGGTCAGGATTACCTGGCCGTTCGTAGCCAGCAAGTTGAACTGATAATCGCCGTTGGCGCGTTTGGAAATCACGAATTTGCCCATGATTGGTATTATTTTGTGAATGAATAAGGTTCGGGATGTGGTTTAGAGGGTTTAGAGGGTTTAGAGGGTTTAGAGGGTTTAGAGGGTTTAGA
>CALEYM010000683.1 GCA_937926185.1 uncultured Bacteroidota bacterium
TTTCATTTTGCTGGAATTAAAATATGAATAATAATTCCACAAAATTGCGCGCACTAACCCCCGTATGTGTTATACAATTCTATTAATAATTTATATAATTCACACTTTTTAGAGATATTGAAAAAATGGTATAAGAAAGCATGGCCAGAGCAAATGCATAAAAATTGCCCTCACCAGTGTGTTAACTTACGAGTAATAGATTATCCCGATTGCATCGGGAATTACGTGATATTTGATGTGCTCATAGTGTACAATACCTTAACTTAATTCATCGCGGTATTTGGGGTCACCCATGCAGGACGTCGGGTGTGTTTGTAACGAACAGTCACCTTGTCCAAAAAGCCGGGATCATCCACGTGCAGATTTTCGCCCAGCATAAAAGTATAGGTTCCGGATTGAGTAAACACGGGTTGGTTGACATACACGCCATAGGTATAAGGATCCGCTTTGAGCGAACCCGTATTTATGGCCAGGGATTGCAGGGTTACAAACCGTTTGCTTTCCACCAATGGCGTCAATTCTCCGACAGCGGTTTCGGCTGGAAAAACAAGGTAGAAAAAACGTCCTTCAGGATCGACGATGCCGAGATAAGGGGCATGGGGCGTTGCAAAATACAGTCGGAATGTTTCGTCTTTGTACAGGGTAGTGACCTTTGCCCACATCTTAGGGGCGGATTTAATTTTTAACGCCGGCTGGGTATCCGACTGACATGCGGACGCCGACCACTGAACGGGCTCCAACTTTGGGGCGTTTGGTTGAATGGAAACGCCGCGCGCTGAGGGAGAAACGTCGGTTTGAGTTGTTGCGTACCAAACTGACGAACGGTCTATAATCCAGGCGCCGGCCATGAAAAGCGTAAGTGTTGGAAGGCTGACCCTGCGTAATGTCTTTATTGACATGAGTATAAGTTATAACTTGCTGTGCACGGTACAAAGTTGCGTACCCTTACACTTACATGCATTACAAAATTTCTGAAAGGAGTTACATGATTCACACATCTCACAAACGGCAGTTTTACTTTCTAAACAAGCCTGATACCCGGTATTGCTCCCTGGCTACCGGAAAACCAGGCTCCGAAATGTCGTTTTTTCACCCACATCTATCCGGCAGAAATAGGCGCCTTTCGGCAAATACCCCAGATTAAATTCCATATAAATGGGGAATTCAGGCGATAGAATTTCATTGGTAAAAACGATTTGACCTTGTGCATTGTGGACTTCAAATTTCAGGCCCCCGAACTTCAGGTCCGTATTGACGGATAGCGACACCATCCCTGTGGACGGGTTAGGCAACAATTGCCAGGTTACAGGTTCTTTTACATATACCGATACGATCGGTGAATAGGAAAAACTGTTGTCGTGGTCTACCATTTTAAGCCGGTAGTTGTTTTCTCCGGGCGATGCAAACTGATCGTCGAAGCGATATTCTTTTTTCACGACGCTTTCACCGGCCGCAGAAAGGGAGCCGACCTGCTCAAATTCCGTGCTTTCTGTTTTCCTTTCCACCTGGAAATAAGCCGAATTTTTTTCCGTCGCAGTTGTCCAGGTTAGTTGTACATGCCCGTCGAGGAATTTTCCCTTAAAATCCACCAATTCAACCGGGAGTGGCGTGGCGGATACTTTGTACACCGCTCCGCCCAGGCTCGCTGTATATAATTCACCGTTATCGTCTTCGCCAAAGGTCACAATATCGGTGACCGGCACATTGGTTTGCAGGTCAATAGTCCAGCCTGAACCGATGTATTTGATCAACCAGAAATTATCGGATGTATAATCAGCCAGAACATACCAGCCCTGAAGGCTGGGCACTTCGCTGCCGCGATAAACGAATCCGCCTGAGACGGAGTTGCCGCCAGTCGAAGGGTTGTGCCCGTACTCGAATATCGGGGCATTATAATTACCCATGGGGCCGCAGCCGGAAGTATTGTAATTGTGCTTGCCTTCAAAGCAACGCCAGCCGTAGTTTTCCCCGCCCGCGCTGGAGGCCAGCTGGTAGTTGATCTCTTCCCAATTGCTCTGTCCTACGTCGGCGATCCACAGGTCGCCGGTGTTGCGGTCGAAGCTGAAACGCCATGGATTGCGCAAACCGAGCGCCCAGATTTCATCTTTTATATCGGGCGATTGCGTGCCGATAAACGGATTACCGGGCGGGATGGCATAGTTATTCCCGCCACTGGTGTTATCGATATCGATTCGAAGCATTTTGCCCAACAACTCCTGACCGTTTTGCGCCCTGTTGCCGGGGTCGCCGCTGCCGCCGCCGTCGCCCAATCCGATATAAAGATAACCATCCGGCCCGAAAGCCAGATCGCCGCCATTATGGTTATCGTAAGGTTGTACGACCGTCATTATGGCCAGTTCGGTGGACGGGTCAACGGTATTTGCCGAAGGGGGAATAGCGGTAAACCGGCTTATCCGGGTATTACCGCTGCCTGCCAGACTGTAATTGACATAAAAATATCCGTTGTTCCCGAAATTGGGATGAAATGTCAGTCCGAGCAGCCCTCTTTCGCCGCTGTTGAGCACGAGGTTTGAAATATCGAGGAAAGCGCCGGATAAAAGCGTGTAGGAAGGGAGTTCAAGGATACGGATCTTCCCACTCTTCTCAACGAGGAATAGTCGATCGGAGCCGTCGCCGGCGCCGGTTATGTCGACGGGTTGACTTACCGTGGTGATTTGCGTCAGGTCAAGATCAGGTTGACCGTGCGCGGTGAGGCAATAAAGGCAACTCAGGGCAAGCAGGGAGAAAGATACAATTCTGCGCATCAGATATATGTTTAAGATACGAAAGGTTATGGCTACCGGGGCATATTATCCGGTGAGACCGTTGCGCATTTCTTCAAAAAAGTGCGTTCGCTCTTCTTCCACGCATTGTACAGCATACAGGTAGAGCGCGGCACTCCAGGTTTGCCAATCCTGGCCCATGGGCTTGCCGTCCTGTGCATTTATCCATTCGTTAAATCCAAAACTGACGTTCCCGGTTTTAGCGATTTTTATACTACGGGTAAGCGCAACGAGTTTTTCGCCGGCCAGCTTGTATTGTTTGGCAGCAACCAGTGCTGCCACATAAAATCCGCAAATAAAAGGCCAGATACCTCCATTATGATAATGTCCGGGATTGTTGTGTGCGGCATATCGCTTATGCCAATCCGAATCTTCCGGCTTAATAACGGGGAAGAAATTTGGAGGCAGGTCAACCGTTAATTCACCGCTGTTTTTCATGGCTGCACACTCCGCCTCGACCCAGGATATAATTCCATCGGCCCGAGCCGGCGATGCTATTCCTGAGAGTATGGCGAGACTATTTCCGAGCAGGTCGAACCTTTCACTGTTAAAAATTTTATATGACCAAAAAGCATAGTAAGGCTTGTTTTTTATCACGAAACCTTCGAGAACATGCTGGCCTATTGTGTCCCCGGTAATGGTAAGCCGGTTTATTTCGCGGTGCATCATGTCTGCCCTTTCGCGCTGGCCCAGGAGCCGCAAATAGCAGTATACGAGGGTATTGACGTATAGACCATAGCCGATCACCCATTGTTCATCGCGCCAATCGCTGGTGGGTTGCTGTGCAACCAGAAAACGGTCTGAAGGGCTTTGATACTCCATCCAGGTCAGGGCCTTGCCCACAGCATTTTGAAGAAAATCGGGTTGGCCGGTTATTTTTCTGAATATACCGGCAGCGAGTAAAAATAAAGGTGTTGTATCGCTTGACCCCCGATCCTCCTTATCATGCGCCAGTGAAGGGATATGCCCCCGGTGCGTTTGATTTTTCGCCAGTGTTTCCAATACGTTTCGAATGCTATCCAATAGCTGTTGATGCCGGGAAGCGGCAATTCCCAGAATGGAAATCATCAAATCGCGGGTATATGGCTCCGGATATCCCCAGCCTGCCGTACGCGGAAGTCCATCGAATGGGCCGCGGGCGTTATGAAGCAGCACTTCAAGCGCGGCCTTCCTGGCCTCTTCTATCTCCTGCCAGTTTTCGGTACGCATGGATAATTATTTTATTCCTAATTTAGTGTTTATAATCTGTACAAACTTTTTCGCCACAACACGGAAGTCAAAATGCTCCACTACCCGTTTTCTGGCGGCTTTACCCATTTTTTCGCGCAGGGCCGAATCAGTCATAAGCGTCATCAAATAACGGGCAATATCATCAACATTTGCACGGTAATCCACTATGCGCGGCACTTCAAATACCACGCTATACTGATCTTCAAAACCCGATTCATGCCCGAGAACAACCTGATTTACCACAATTTTCTGCGCTACGTTGGCCAGAAATGCGGTTTCGCCATGCACGAGCGTATCAAGCATCCCCATGGCATTAATGCCGATCACCGGTTTTTCGCAAGCGCCGGCTTCCACTTGCGGCATTCCAAAGCCTTCAAGCCGGGAAGGGGCTGCATATATATCGCAGGCCCCAATCAGGTATGGCATGAAATTTCGTGAAATGGTATTGGTGGCATACGTGACATTTTTTTCAATGCCAAGGCGCGTTGCCATTTCGAGGTCGGCCAGATTTTGAATCCTGGTTCGCGGCTGTGGCCATACTTTGCATACATATTTCCAATCGGGCGCTTTGGAATAATTGATCGCAAGCGCCTGCATTACCTCCTGCGCGCCTTTTGATGCGGCGTCGCCGCCAACAGTCAGAATCATTAACTGATCGGGTGAAACCCCCAGCGCTTCGCGCACGGCCAAAATTTTCTGGTCGTCCATGCTGTGCGGGATAAAAGTGTCCGTATCGCAACCCACGGGCAACACTTCAATTTTGTCGCCGTTGATCCCGTCGCGGACGTACATTTCTTTCACCCAGTGCGACGTTACCAATATAAGTGGAAGCGTATTCAACACCTCCTGGTAGTTTGCAATATAACCGTCGGCTACCAACCAGGGTACCGGCTGCATACCAAATCGTTGCGGGTGAAGCACCAGTTGCGGCGTATGCCCCCAATAACCTATACCCACAACAATATCCGGCTCAAACCACCGATAGTACCATTCCTTCTCCTGTGCAGATTCGAAATGAACGGCATGGGCGTCAACGCCTGTTTCAAGAAGCCCTCTGTACAGAAGATCTCCCTGGGTTGCAAGCCCTCCGGGTGAAGGAGGATAATCGAACAATACCAATACTTTCATGTTAAAACGCTTCCGTCATTAAGCCATTTTATAGCATCACTGGAACTTGAAAACTGCCAGAATGATTCTGCCCGCGGTGTCGTTGCCGCTTCC
>CALEYM010000684.1 GCA_937926185.1 uncultured Bacteroidota bacterium
AAGAATTTCGGCACGAACCGAATTTTGCCCAATGAACTGTGGCAATTGGGTACAAGCTCGGCCCTCAGCGATTTTGTCTGGTCCTCCATCGGCGGCGACGGCACGTTCGGCCACGACGCCCGCTACTACCAAACACGTGTACTGGGTAATTACGACGCCAAGGGTCATTTGCTGGAATGGAATAAAACCGACGACCAGGTTTCTTCCTTCCTGTATTGGAATGGAACCGGCACGGCTGTCGCTTACGCCCAAAACGCCGTCTCCGGTGAAATAGCCTATACGAGTTTTGAGATCCCCGGTCAGATGTCTTCCGCTCACAACGGCAATTGGACCATCCTTGGCGCCAACAACCCCGCCGACTGGAATACCGCCGCCGGATATTTCCACACCGGCAAAACCGGGTACAAGATCGGCACGGCGCATTTCTTGTCGAGGACTGGCCTGCCTTCGGGCAAATACGTGGTTTCGTTTTTCTACCGCGACGGCCAGATAAAGGTAAACGCCGTTACCATAGGCGCCGCGGCGACGTCCAGCTGGCAATACGCCGAAACGGTGATCGACGTAACCGGCGGTTCGGTCGTCCTGCAGGGCGCCGTGACGGCTTCATATATCGACGAGGTACGCCTGTACCCTGCCGATGCCCTGATGCGCACCATTACGCCGGACAACAACAGCCTGCTGCCCTTGTCCATGTCCGACGAAAACAGCGTGCCTGCCCATTACGAATACGACAAACTGCAACGACTACAGGTGATCCGCGACTAGGATCGCAATATCGTACAGACTTATGAATACAACTACCAGCAGGGTGGAACCGCCCTGAATGACATTAAAGCCCGAACCGTGTTGACAAGCGGCCAAACGACTGTCTCCCAGGTAAATGCGCTGACCGGCGCTAACGTCCGCCGGGTGTTTCAGTATATGGATGGGTTAGGGCGGCCCATTCAAACCAATGCAATCGGTCAATCGCCCACTTCTTTAGATAATGTTGCCATTAATCAATACGATTTTATCGGGCGTGAACCCAAACAATATATAACTTATAACTATACGACCAATTCGGCCACTCCCGGTGCTTTTCACACCGACGCGGTGAATGAACAAAATACTTTTGGCGTGCTCATCGCGGGTTCGGGCGGATATACCTACGGTGAAACGCGCTTCGAGGCTTCTCCACTCAACAGGGTATTGGAGCAATCGGCGCCAGGAGCTGTTTGGCGCATCGGCCAGGGCCATACTGCGGAATTTGTTTACCGGGGCAATACGTCTGCCGAAGCAGTGCGCGACTTCACGAACAGCAACAGTTTTGCCAATAACCTGCTCGTTGTAACGGAAGAAATCGACGAGAATGAGCGTAAAAAACTGACTTTTAGCGATAAACTTGGCCGGGCGATAATGATCAGGCAACAGATCGCCATTACCCCCGGCAACGAAGACAACCACTGGGCGCGTACGTATACCGTGTATGACGATTTTGGGCGGCCTGTAGCAGTAATCCCACCCGAAGCGGCTAAAAAAATGAAAACCTCCGGTAATTGGGACTGGACGAGCGCAACCTACGCCAACATGATTTACAAATACGCCTACGACAGTCGGGGGCGAATGATTTCCAAAACAGTGCCTTCGGCTGGGACAACAACGATCAATTACGATAAGTTGGACCGGCCAGTACTGACCACCGATGCCAAAAGCTTCAAAGTTTTTACCCGTTACGATATCCTGAGCCGCCCGGTTATGACCGGGCGCTATCGGGGCAGCAATGTGCCCGCTGCGGGCAACCCTTTGTACGAAATCCCAAATTCCACAGGGCCGCACTATTATAGCATGACAGCATTCCCAACCGATAATACGAATGTCGATGTGTATAAAGTCTTTTACTACGACGACCACGACTTTGACAACAATGGCAGCCTGGGAACGGGAGAGACCTACACCAGCCCCGGTGATGCCGGTTTTGAAACCGCGGCTTCCCAGCGCACACGTGGTAAACCAACCGGCGCCAAAACCGGTATCCTGAAAACGGATCAGACCGCCCCGACCGTTTTCCTGGTCACGCGCACCTACTATGACAAAGAATACAGCGTCATCCAGGTAAACAAACAAAACCACCTCGGCGGGCTGGACATCACGTCCAATGCATATGACTTTGCCAACCGGCTCGTTAAAACCAAACGGGAACATACCGCCACTCCACCGGGAGGAACGGCTAAACTGTATATTACCCGGGAAGATTATACACTCGATCATGCAGGACGAGTGCGTTTTACCCGCCACCATGTCGCTACCAATACCACCTACCCCACCACCGGTTGGGTGGTCACCTCTGCGCCCGTGTATGACGAACTCAACCGCGTGGCCGACAAGCGCCTGCACGCCAGTAACTACGACGGCTCGTCTGCCATAACGCTTAGTTCCAGCTTCAACTACCTGCAATCGCTTGACTACACGTATAATATCCGCAACTGGCTGACCGCGATGAACGACGTGACGACGTGCAGTGCGCAAGCCGGCGACCAGGTGGCCGATTTGTTTAAGCTGCAACTGAATTATGATGCAACGGTGGGCGGCGGCACGGCCCAGTATAATGGCAATATTGCTACCATGCAGTGGCGCAGCTACATCAACACGACCTGCCTGGCACAACAGCAATATCGCTTCACCTACGACGCGACCAACCGCCTCACAGCTGCCGACCACTACACCAACAGCAGCGGCTCCTGGACCTTCACCAATAACTACACCGAATCGGGCATTACCTACGACTTAAATGGCAACATTAAAACGTACACGCGCCGTGGCTTAACTTCGGGTACCAGCACCTTCGGCGTTATCGATAACCTGACCTACGGTTATGGCGACACCAATCGCCCCGACCGGTTGACCGCTATGGCAACGGAAAATGGCAGCGTGACCAAAGGCTTCAAATACAAGAGTTTGCCCATCGGCAGCGATCATTACCTGTACGATGCCAACGGGAATATGACAGAGGACAAGCACAAGGAACTCAATATCGCCTATAACCACCTCAACCTGCCGCACTCCATCAATAACTTAGCCGACGACGACATCCTGCTCACCTACACCGCCGACGGCGAAAAATTGACGAAAGCAGCAGGGGGCGTGACAAAAAACTACGTCGCCGGCATCGAGTACGCCGGAGCGAATATAGAAGCCATCTACCACGCCGAAGGCCGATGTGTGTTGATTTCAGATACTTTTCGGTATGAATACACGTTAAAAGACCACCTCGGCAATGCAAGGGTGAACTGGCGGGCCAACGGCACGGCGGTCACGTTTTTGGAAGAACTGCATTATTATCCCTTCGGGATGCTGATGGAAGGGATTGGAACGGTGTCCGTGACGGTGAACGCGTACAAGTACAATTCAAAGGAGCTGAATACGGATTTGGGGCTGAACTGGTCGGATTACGGGGCGCGGTGGTATGATGCGGCAATAGGACGGTTTACAGGAGTTGATCTATTGGGAGAGGCTTCTACTTCAGTGAGTGTATTTCATTATGCTGCTAATAATCCAATATCATTTATTGACTTATATGGATTAAGTGCTGCTAAATTTACCTACAACTGGGAATTACAACGATACGAAGATAAAGGTGGAAATGAAGCATCATGGAATGAGGTTAGGGAGTCTGCTTTAAGATCAAGCCCAACAATTAATGTAGTTTCACTCTCGAAAAAATCGGATAGGTTGGTAAATAAATCAATCAGTCACCTTGTTGGATACATTGCCGAGGCAAATATAAATGCAACTATAAATTTTGTCAGAAGTAATGAGGAGTTCGATATCACTAAAATTAAAAGAACAGATGCTGTTGCAGTTGTTGGCACAGAAAAATCAGAAACGGTAGACTACATACTCGGTAATCTAGATAAAGGCTATTTGAGTGTTTCTGACAAACAAGATCTCATAAATGATTATCTTTATTCTCCTTCATCAGTTCACGCTGAACATTCAGATGGTACTGGACTAAATGGATGGGGTTATGTAATTGCTGTTACTATAAACGCCAAAGGTGACAAATTTGGTAAATTAACAAAAAATATGGGGATAAAAACATTCGAGGAAGCAACAGCTTTTTTAATTCTACATGGAATGGGGCATTTAAGTGGAATTTTGCATGGTTT
>CALEYM010000685.1 GCA_937926185.1 uncultured Bacteroidota bacterium
TAAACCCTCATAAACCCTCTAAACCCTCTAAACCCTCTAAACCCTCTAAACCCTCTAAACCCTCTAAACCCTCATAAACCCTCATAAACAAAGACATAACGTTCCCGCCAAAAGTGGCGCGAATGATTCTCCCGAGTGTTCGCGAAGGGGGGAGAGGTGGGTGGACGCCTGTGATGTATATGCCCGCCTCTACCCCCCGACAGCGAGACTCCGGTTCAATCATCTGACGGCTCAAGTTAAATACCGCGACAATTTAATGTGGCTGAAGCATATATTATTCAAAATCAATAACTTAATAAACTTTTTGAACTAATTCATCTGAATCACTAATCCATTTTAATTTTTAAAATTATGCGAACTCTCGAACGTTTATCTGCTCACGGAACGCAACGCCTCCTTTGGTTGGTTCTTCCTTTTTTCCTGCTGCTTTTTGCACAGGCTTTCTCCGGCCCTTTACCGGATTTTCCCAAAAATACGACGCCTGAAACCGCTTCAAACTTCAATCCCGGTGCATCGGGACAAACTTCAAATTTAGCGGTCACCGTGAGCGCAGGCTCGAACGCGCCACTCTGTGCCGGTTCCACCCTGAATTTGAATGCGACCATTATCGCCGGCACAGCGCCGTTTACGTTTAGCTGGGATGGTCCCGCCGGTTTTGCCTCGGCGGTGCAAAACCCATCGCGCCCCAACACCGTCACCGCGCACGCCGGCGTCTACACCGTCACCGTGACCGACGATACCGGCATGACCGGATCGGCGACCGTCACGGTGGACATATCCGTTGCGCCTACGGCGAACGCCGGGCCTGATATAACGCTTTGCAAGGGTACGCCGCACCAACTCAACGGCGCTATTGGCGGTTCGGCTACCAGCTCTACCTGGACGGCTTCGGTGGGCGGCGGCAATTTCACGCCCAACCCCTCCATGCTAAACGCCGTATACCACCCGCCCGCAAACTACGTGGGAAATATTACCCTCACACTGACGACCAACGCGCCCAGCCCCTGTGCGGCGGCAGCCGATCAACTGGTCATCACGTATGGCATGCCTGACGCCATGTTCTGCAATGACCTGGTACTGGTTTCCATGGACGATGACTGCTCGGTGACCGTTACGCCCGATATGGCGCTGGAAGGGGACGTGCTTGATCCATTATATTCGGTCAACATTTATACTTTACAAGGCATAAACATCGGCAATACCATTACCTCTCAATATGTAGGGATACCCCTGAAAATAAAAGTCACGGACAATTGCTCCGGAAATTTCTGCATCACCGACGTTAAGGTGGAAGACGTATTACCCCCGGTATTTATCAATTGTGAAAGTATCACCGTGCCCTGCGTGGTCAACGAATATTCACCCGAATACCTGTATAACACGCTCGGTATTCAGGCCGCATACCCGCAGGTAACAGACAATTGCAGCGCATACACCCTCACCAGGGTGGACACCTGGGTAGACGTGCTTTGCGGGGGTATCTTTAACGGGAAAAATAACCTGAGCGGCTATGTCAGACGGGAATGGACCGCCACCGACGCCAGCAACAACAAATCGACCTGTACGCAATACATCTACTTCGAACGGGTTAGCATCTATGACCTGGCCTTGCCCACCGACGCCACCGTATCCTGCGATGTGATCGCCACCGACCCCATGGCCACCGGCGCGCCCACGTACACCGGCTTCGACCAGATTCCGTTTCCGATCGTGGGCTCATCCATGTTTTGTGAAATAAGCGCCACTTACACCGACCAGATCCTTCCGCTCTGCGGCGGCACGTATTCGATTGTACGAACCTGGACGATTTTTAACCTTTGCGCACCCTCCTCCCCTACCCCGCCGCAAAACCCCCTGACGCATATTCAGCTCATCAACGTAATCGATCAGCAGGGACCGGCAATTGCCTGTCCGGGCAACCTGACCGTGAGCACGGACCCGCTCGATTGTTGCGCCACGGTGGACTTGCCCGACGTGATCGTGCAGGATGCGTGCAGCAAGGTACAGGATATGACGGCATTTATCTACGTGATCAATCCTGTTACCAGCGATACGATCGACGAAATAATCGTACCCGGTACACTGTCCAACTTTCCGGGCAATAACCTGGGCAATTCGGATACCCTCGCGGTATTCGGCAATACCCCCTGCCTGCCGCTGGGCAAACACATCGTGCGCTATTACAGCGAAGACGTTTGCGGAAACTTCGCTTCCTGCACCTTCACACTGACCGTCACCGACAACGTACCGCCCGTGGCAGCCTGCGACGAAATCACGCAGGTATCGCTCGGTATCGACGGAATGATTTTTGTAAACGCTTCCACCTTCGACGACGGCTCCTACGACAACTGCGGCCAGGTGTATTTTAAAGCGCGGCGCCAGGACACCAATGGCTGCCAGCCCAACAACCGATTCTACGACCAGGTGAAATTTTGCTGCGAAGACGTGGGCGATACTATCATCGTTATTTTCAGGGTGTACGATGTGCTGGTTCCGCCGGGCGAAGTGAGCCTGACCCTGGAAGAACAGCACTCCAACGACTGCCAGGTGCAGGTGTACGTCGACGATAAACTCAAACCGGCCTGCGTACCGCCTAACAACGTGACGGTGAGCTGCGAAAATTTCGACCCCAGCCTCTGGGCCTACGGTATGCCGACCGCCGCCGACAACTGCTGCGTGGATACCATTACCGTGTCTGACAGTTATGCTCAATTTGATACCGTTTGCAGCAAAGGCACTATCACGCGTACGTTTCGGGTGTTCGATTGCCACGGGCAGAGCAACCAATGCTTGCAACGCATTTTCGTAGACTACAAACAACACTATTACGTGAAATTCCCCGACGATGTGATCGTAACGGCTTGTGCCGGCGTCGATGATTTCGGCGCGCCCCAATTCTACGGGGAAGACTGCGAACTGCTCGGCGTTTCCTACCAGGATCAGCTGTTTACCGTGGTGCCCGATGCCTGTTACAAACTGGAACGAACCTGGACGATCATCAACTGGTGTACCTACGACCCCAATATGGGCTGCACCTTCGTACCCAATCCCAACCCGAGCAATACGCTCAATCACGCCACCAACCTGGCCGGCCCCATCGTATCACCCTTCGGTACGCCTGCGCCCTGGGCGCCTACCGTGACCAAAATCAACCCTTCTGACAACGATGCAACCAATTACAGCAAGTACTGGACGGCTGATGTGAACTGTTACCAGTACAAACAGATCATCAAAATAACCGATACGCAAAAACCAACGATACAGTGCCCGGCCAGCCCTGCGGAAGTGTGCGACCTGACGTACAACGATGCCACGCTGTGGAAAGCCCCGTACTGGTACGACAGTAAACTGCAAATACACGACCTGTGCGAAGCGCCCACCGACCTGTGCGTCACCGCATCCGACGCTTGCTCCGGCGCCAACATCAACATTCGCTACCTGCTTTTCCTCGACCTCGACGGAAACGGCACCATGGAAACCGTGGTGAACAGCCTCAACCCGCCGGCAGCCGGCACGGTGAGTTACAACAACGCCGGCAACCCGAATTACGGCGGCGGCCTGGTGCGCGTATTCGATAGCCGCAATGTGCCGCTGGATCAAAAGTATCAGTTCGCCATTCAGACAACAGAGGCAGGTTTCTCCAAAACAGCCTGCCTGCGCTGGAACACACAGGCGCAACCCGGCAACTACGCGTTGCCCGAATTGCCCTACGGCACGCACAAGATCAAATGGATCGTGTCGGACGGCTGCGGCAATGAAGAAGTATGCGAATACACCTTTGTGGTAAAGGATTGCAAGGCGCCCACGCTTAAGTGTTACAACGGCCTGAGCACCAATATGATGCCTACCGGCATGGTGGTTTCCAACTATCAGCTCTTCCTGGAAGACGCCGAGGATAACTGCACCCCGAAAGGTATGCTCATCTTCGGCATCCGCAAAGCAGGCACAGGCAACGGCTTCCCCTTCAACCCCGATGGTACGCCGCAAACCTCGGTCACCTTCGATTGCACCGAACTCGGCTTCCAACTGGTGGAACTCTGGGGCATGGACATGGCAGGCAACGCCGACTACTGCACCACCTTCATGCACGTACAGGACAATATCGGCGTCTGCAATTCCAATGCCGCCACGGTGGCCGGCATGCTGCAAACCGAAGCGGGCGACGGCCTGGAAGAAGCCAACGTGCAGATACAATGTCTGGCGCCAACCGGCCAGGCCCCTCTCAGCCTGTTCGACATGACGGACACCGACGGCCACTACCAATTCAATAATGCCATTCCAATCCAGTGCAATTATACGCTAACACCGCTGAAAGACAACGATCCCATAAACGGCGTCAGCACATTCGACCTGGTACTCATCAACAAACACATCCTGGGATTGCAGCCCTTCGCGTCGCCGTACAAGATCATCGCGGCGGATGCCAATAACAGCGGCAGCGTCACCACCTTCGACATCGTGGAGTTGCGCAAGCTCATCCTCGGCATCTACAACGAACTGCCCAATAACACCTCCTGGCGCTTCGTAGACAAAACCTATCAGTTCCCGAACCCGGCCAACCCGTTCCAGGAAGCGTTCCCGGAAACAAAGTCGGTCTCCAACCTGCAAAGCAACCAAATGGCCGACGACTTCGTTGCGGTCAAAATCGGCGACGTGAACGCCAATAACGTCCCCAATGGCCTGCTGGCTTCTGAAGAACGCAACGCCGGCACGCTGCTCTTCGACCTTACGCCGTCTGTAAACCGGCGTGAAATAAAAGCCGGGGAAATCTTCACGGTCGACTTTACCGCCGCCGAAAAAGTGCTGGCCTACCAGTTCACCATGAACTTCCCCGACCTGGAGATCATCAACATCGAGCCCGGCGAAGGTATGCGCGAGGACCACTTTGCCATCTTCGCCGACGATCACGCACTGACTACTTCCTTCGACGTGCCGGAAAACATTGAACAAGCGCAATTCCGGATCACCTTCCGCGCCCGCAACGCCGGCCTGCTGGACAAAATGCTGGGCGTCTCCAGCCGCATCACCAAGGCCGAAGCATACCGGCACAATGACGAAATAACAAATGACGAAGTATCGAAGATCGACGTAGCCTTCCGTTTCAACCACGACGGGGTGTTTACGATCAACACCGTGGGTTTCGAATTGTACCAGAATACGCCCAACCCCTGGATACACAAGACCCAGGTAGGTTTCCACCTGCCCCAGGCCGCCGGGGCCACACTGACGGTGTACGACGAAATGGGTCGCGCGCTCTTCAGCGAAACGGCCGACTTCAACCAGGGCTACAACGCCATCCTGATCGAACACGCTTTACTCGACGCGCCGGGCGTGATGTATTACACCCTCGAAACCCCCTTCGGTAAAGCGACCCGTAAGATGGTTCAGTCGCAATAATCTCATGAACGGAGGATGGGGCGGCCCGCAGCGGGCGGGCTGCTCTTTCCTTCTAACCAGAAAAGAAAAAGAGATTCGCATAACAGCAACCTCAACGAAAGATTTTTTTAGTAAAATCAGTCTTTGAGGTGGCCCCTTCCACATGAGGAAGGGGCTTTTTCATTTTGGGTTTAAAAGCGCGTATCTTTACTGAGTTAAACACAGCGCGCATGAAATTCATCAGCGAATTCCGCGACCCCCATATTGTAGAAGCATACCTGGCCGAACTATACAAAACCGTCACCCGGAACTGGACGGTTATGGAAGTGTGCGGCGGCCAAACGCACGGCCTGGTCAAAAACGGCATACTCAACCTGCTGCCAAAGGAAATAACCATGGTGCACGGCCCGGGGTGCCCGGTATGCGTTACGCCCCTGCATCTGATCGACAAGGCTGTGTGGCTGGCCGAACAACAGGGCGTCATCCTGTGCTCTTTCGGCGACATGCTGCGCGTGCCGGGTTCGCAGCGCAGCCTGCTGGAGGCCAAAGCCGGCGGCGCCGACGTGCGCATACTGTATTCGCCGCTCGAGGCCGTCAACATCGCCCGCGAAAACCCCGGCAGAGAAGTGGTGTTTTTTGCCGTCGGGTTCGAGACAACCGCTCCTGCCAATGCCCTGTCGGTAGTGCAGGCCAGGCAAACGGGCGTCCGAAACTATTCCATCCTCACCTCGCACGTTCTGGTACCGCCGGCCATAGAAGCCGTGCTCAACGACGGAGAAGCCCGCATACAAGGATTCCTGGCCGCCGGACACGTGTGCACCATCATGGGCACCGCCGAGTATTATCCTTTGGTGGAAAAATACAAGACTCCGATTGTGGTCACCGGTTTCGAACCCGTCGACCTGTTGCAGGGCATCCTGATGGTTGTCCGGCAGCTGGAAAAAGGCGAATACCGGCTGGAAAACCAATATTCCCGGGTGGTAAAACCCGAAGGTAACCCCCAGGCCCGGAAAGTGATCGAAAGCGTATTTGAAGTGGCCGACCGCGAATGGCGCGGCATCGGTACCATTCCCGGCAGCGGCTACGAGCTTAAGCCGGAATTTGCAACCTGGGACGCCAATAAAAAATTCAACGTACCCCTGGAAAAAGCCGCCGAAAACCCCGATTGTATCGCCGGGCTGGTGCTGAAAGGTATTAAAAAACCCTACGAATGCCCGCAATTTGGCAAAAAATGTACCCCGCAAATGCCGCTCGGCGCTCCCATGGTATCGTCGGAAGGCGCCTGTGCGGCGTATTACCATTTTTCACAAACCGGATAATCGTAAATCGTAAATATGAACCTATCCTGCCCCCTCCCCCAGCTCGATTTCGACGTCATCACCCTCGGGCATGGCAGCGGCGGCCTGCTGACCAACAAGCTGCTCCAGGCAGGCGTATTCGACCTGCTTCGGAATGAACTGCTCGACGAACACCACGACGGGGCGGTATTTTCACTCGACGGGCGGGTGGCTTTCTCCACGGACAGCTACGTCGTATCGCCCGTGTTTTTCCCGGGCGGCAACATTGGCGAACTCGCTGTAAACGGCACGGTGAACGACCTGGCCATGTGCGGCGGCATGCCAAAGTATCTGTCTCTGGCCTTTATACTGGAGGAGGGACTGACCATGCAGGAGTTTTGGGACATCCTCGTATCGGTCAAAATAGCCGCCGAACGGTCCGGCGTGCGCATTGTTACCGGCGACACCAAGGTGGTGGAGCGCGGCAAAGGCGACAAGGTTTTTATCAATACCTCCGGCGTGGCGCCGCTGCATCCCAAAGCCAGCATATCCCGGCGACGGATCAAACCCGGCGACAAGATCATCGTCAGCGGCGAAATCGCCACGCACGGCATCGCTATCATGAGTGTGCGGGAAGGCCTGGAATTCGAAACGGCCATCCGCAGCGATACGGTCAACCTCAACCATACGGTGGCCCGCCTGCTCGACCGCTTCGGCGAACAGATCCACCTGCTCACCGATCCCACCCGCGGCGGCGTGGCCTCGGCGCTCAACGAAATCGCCCGCGACGCCTCGCTCGGCATGGAAATCTGGCAAAAAAACGTGCCCGTGCACGAAGAAGTAGCCGGCGCCTGCGAATTGCTGGGACTCGATCCGTTGTACGTGGCCAACGAGGGCGTGTTCATGGCTTTTGTAGAGCCGGATGTGGCGGAGGAAGCCCTGGCTGTCCTGCGCAATGATGAAAATGGCCATAACGCCACGCTATTGGGCGAGGTGGTGGCCGAACACCCCCGGCAGGTCATCCTGCACAGTACGATTGGTGGAAAACGGGTGGTGAATATGCTGGTGGGGGAGCAGCTGCCGAGAATTTGTTGAAGGCGCCTCAATTTTTCCTGTTCCGGTCCACCACGTTCGCGTCCACCCCTTTTGCTTCCAGCCGGTCGAGCACCTTGTTTGCTTCACCGAGGCTGTTGGTGCGCATCACCACCACTACCGCGTACTTTCCGCGGTTGGTGTATCCGATTTCCGCGTCTTCGTAACCCATTTTGATCACATTTTCCATCTGACGGCGCGCCGCGGCCAGTTGAGTAAAGGAACCGGCTGAAACGTAGTAGCGGGGTTTGGCGCCCGTCTCGCTCCCGCGTGTTTCCGGTTCGGTATCCACGCCTTTGGCCGCGGTAGTGGAAGGCGGCGTGGATTTTTCCGGCTGGGTGGAAGTGGAGGCCGGCGCTTCGTCTTCAATACCCTCCGGGTTCGCGATGCTTTCGCTCGCCGAAGCAGTAGATGTGCTGCCCGGTTGAATGGCGGAAGCGCTTTCGTCGCCGCCATACTGGCTGCCCGTGGTGTCTTCTTCCAGGTAACCCATATCGCGCATTTGTTTTTTAAATGCCTCGTCCTCGCTTTCTTTGGCCAGATTGGCTTTATCGTTTTGCATCTGGCAGGCCTTATAGCCGGCCACGCCAATGAGCCCGGCCAGCAGGGCGTACAGGAGATAGGTAAGCAAAGTGTTCGTCTTCATACGGCGGTATTATTTACTCAAAATTGAAGTCCCAAATGTAAACAGGAATCAATCTTTTTTCCAGGTATTGTTTTTACGTTCCGTATCGGGCGCTGTCCGGTGTCCCAAAATGGCCGATGAAACGGTTTTGCCCGCGGCAGCCGGTATTTTCAAATACGTCTGACCTTCCCGCCAAACGTCGGCTTTGTAATGAAACGACTGTTTCGAGCCATCGGAATAACTGACTTCTAAGTACACCGGGACGGGAATTGTGCCGGTTTTTTGTACGAATATAACGTCGGCGCCGGCGTTTTCGTCTCGCGCAACCTGGCGGAGACTCAGGTCGGGGTATCCCCATTCGAAAAACCAGGGCTTCCAGAACCAGTCGAGGTTTTGGCCCGACACCTCGTTGAAGGTGTTAAAAAAGTCGTACGGAATAGGGTGTTTGCCTTTCCAGCGATCCATATACTCCACCATGCAGCGGTGAAACGTATCGTAACCCAGCAGGTCCAGCAGGGCGAGATAGGCGTTTTGCGGACGCCCGTATGCGGCGTTGCCGTAAGCGCCGCCGCTCAGGAAACGGGAGCGCGTCATAGGCGGCACGTCGGAATCGGTGCCGGCGACGAACGAGTACCCGCGCACGTTGCTCTTGCCGCCAACAATGGAATCGGCCAGTAAAAAATCGAAAAAAGACGCCCATCCCTCGTCCATCCAGGCGTAGTCCTGCTCGTTTACGCCCATCATAAAAGGGAAATACGCGTGCGATACCTCGTGCACGGTGAGCGCGACGACGTAATCTTCACTGACGCTGGCGTCGTTCACCATCATGGGATATTCCATGGCGTCGTTGCCGTTGAACACGGTCATACAGGGATACGGGAAAGGATACCCTGGCAGCCAGGCACTCATCAGGCGGATGCCGTCGGCGGCGATGCGCGCCACGTGGTAAAAGTCGTTCGATTGGCTGTCGTAGGCGGCGCTGACGAAGGTGCGACGCCCGGCGCCCGCGTCGGCCAACGCGGAAGTGGCGTCCCAGTTGTAATGGTTGCTGCCGGCAAAAGCAAAATCGGGAACATTCGCGGCTTTATAGTGAAAAACGTGTTGTTTTAATTTTTTAAAAACGGCACCCGACTTCAATTCCGCTTCCGTGAATACTTTGACGACGTCCGTAGCCGTGTGTGCCTTTTGAAAGCGGTCGAAGTAAACGGAATCCAGCAAACCGGCGGCATTCTGCCATTCGCCGGTGGCCCACAGCATAAAACCTTTGGGCACAGTGATGGTGACGTCGTAGTCGGCAAAATCGTTATAAAATTCCTGCAGGCCGTTGTACGGCGCGTCGGCCCAGCCGCGGATGTCGTCGTACACGGCTACCTGCGGGTACCAGTACGCGACAAAAAAGGCGCCTTCGTCGCACATACATTCGCGGGTTGCCTGCTTGTCGGAGGGCAGGGTGTACGACCAGCGGACCGTGATTGTGGCCTGTTCGCCGGCGCGGAGCGGATTGCCGTCCAGCAGGATGTCCAGAAAGGTGTTGTGCCGGCGGCGCTGTTTTTCGCCCGCAGGCTTTCCGTTGTACGTCAGGGCCTCGATGCGCACGCCGTCGTCCACGTCGGCGGGGTTCACATCGCCGGCACGCTGGCCGCCCTTGCGGTACAGGTCGTGGGCCAGTTTGAGCCGGATGATTTTCAGGCTGTCGGGGCTGTTGTTGAAATAGGTGATAGTGGCCTCGCCGCTCAGCCGGCGTTTTTTGGGTTGCAGGCCGGCTTTGATGACGTAAGATGCCCGGTTTTGCCAGTAGTTGGGGCCCGGTTTGCCGTCGTGGCCGCGGGCGCCCTTGTCGTAGGCGCGTTGCAGGTTTCGGGGGAAGAAGAGCTGGGGTTGGGCTCTGGCGACATCGAAAATGGCCCCTAAAAACAAAATGGCGGTAAAAAGGCGAAACATAGGGAGGTAGTTTGCGCAAAGGTAGGGCGTTTCCCTATTGAGCGTTAATGCCTGCTTTTGACGATGCTTGAACAGGCGTCCAGCAACAAGTTTCCGTTATATGGCCGGCCATTTTCCGAAACGTAGGCGGCTTCCAGTGTGATCCAGTTGTAATTCTGACGAGCCGGTTGGAGGCGGAACTCGTGTTTGTTCCAATTGGTATCGAATACGCTACGCGATTCTGCCAGTAATTCCGCCTTAAGATTGTCGCCGCGTCCACCCCAAATGCGCAGTTTGAGCGGGTTTTTGAAATCAACCAAAGCATTGCGCGCGGAATGAATCTGTTTGAAGTGTTTGCTTCGCGCCAGGTGAATGCTAAATGTGTAAGCAGTGTCTTTTTGCAAAAAACCTTCCAGGCGTTGGGAAACAGCCTGGCATTGTTCATCTTCACTGGCAAGCAGGCTGAGGTACCGTTTACCATCCCGCGGTGTTTTACGGCTCGGCGTGTGCGTTTCCTTCACATATTGTTTTTGTCCGTTCTGTCTGATGACAAGCCGTTCCAGTACCTCGGCAGGATGCGTCCGGGGCATGGTTAGCAGCTTGTCGGTGCGTTGTTCCCAACCGATGGGCAAACCGTTTCCCGGCGCTTTTTCAAAGGAAGCATTGTACAACCCGAACACATCCGGAAAGGAAACTGACTTCTCTTTTTGTGCGTCACCTCTGCCGGTTGCCAAACCTCCGGATTGCAGGGTAAAAGCAGAACAGTTGTCAATCAACAGATTTCCGTTGGTCAGCCGGCCAGCATCGCCGTAGCAGGCTTCCAGCAGGATGATCTCCAGGTTTTTGACAACCGGCGTCAGGGAAAAATTGTACCGTGTCCAGCTTTCTCCGGATACGACAGGCGTTTCGGCAAGCAGTTCCGCGATATTTTCAGCGGCGTTGACTCCCCATATCCGCAAACGCACCGGGCCATTATAGTTTACTTCCCCGTGTGTCATGCGGGAGGTGGAAAAATAAAAGGGAGAAGCCATCAGGCACAGCGAAAAATCATACAAACTATCCTTCAGCAATGGACTTTCCAACTGTTGGCCAACCCGTTCCCAGGTATTGTTGTCGCGGGTGACCAGCCCCAGATAGGTATTGCCATGCAGCGGTCGGACAGAACAGTTAAACAGCCCGGGCTGTATATCCGGAGGAGTTTCATTTTCAAACCCGAAATCCAGCCATCCCTCGGGCAGAGTGGCCGGCCGGGTTTCTCCTTCAAAAGAGGGATTGGCCAGATGAATGGTGGTTTGGGCAAAAGTTGCGGCTGAAAAGGCCAATAAACAAAACTGAAAGAATAGAATACGCATGGGGGCAAGTTAAAAAGCAAAGATAAATGCGTCACCGGGAAAATGACACCGGTAACACCGTCGAATGTTTCACCTCCGTCATCACGAAATGGCTCTGCACCCGGCCGATATTTTCCAGTGCGGCCAGTTTTTCCTTGATAAAATGCTGGTATTCGTCCATGTCGCGCACGGCAATTTTCAACAGGTAATCGTACTCGCTGGTCACATGCAGGCATTCCAGCACCTCGGGCAGTTGAACCACCGCGGCTTCAAAACGCAGGAGAAAATCGCGGTTGTGCTCTTTAAGCCATACCTCGCACAGCACCAGCATGGGCAGCCCTATTTTCCGCCGGTCGAGCAGGGCCGTGTAGCGGGCTATGTAACCTTCCCGTTCCAGCCGTTTCACGCGTTCGAACACGGGCGTGGTAGTCATGTTGAGCCGGGCGGCAATCTCCTTGGTGGTCAGGAAAGCGTCTTCCTGAAGCAGTTGCAAAATGACGCGATCGGCCGCATCCAAACCGTCGGATTTTTTTTCCATAAAACCGTATTTGACGCGGCAATTTAAGACCAATTATCTATATTATTTTTAATAAACAGAATTATTTTCTTATTTGTAAGTTTAATTTGGCAAAATAATCTATAAAAATGAATATTGTGGGAAAATACTCGCATTATGAAACGGAATTTTCAACCCGAAACCCTGATGATGTCGCACGGTTACCGGCCCGAATGGTCGGAAGGCGCCGTAAAATGTCCGATCTTTCAAACCTCCACGTTTGCCTTTCGCACGGCCGAGGAAGGCAAGGCATTTTTTGAATTGGCCTACGGCCTGCGCGAACGGGGCAACCGGGAGAAGCCGGGCCTGATATACAGCCGTATCAACAACCCCGACATGGAGATACTGGAAGAGCGGCTCAAGCTCTGGGACGGCGCCGAGGCTTGCGCGGCGTTCGAGAGCGGTATGTCGGCCATTACCACCGCCCTGTTCGAATTTCTGCAGCCGGGCGACGTGCTGCTTTACAGTAATCCCCTGTATGGCGGAACCACCCACTTCGTCCACCACGTGCTCACCAAATGGGGCATCGAAGTGCGGGGTTTCCGGCCCGGCGCCACCCGCGAGGAGCTGGTGCGGATTATCGAACAGTCGGGTAAAAAAGACCGGCTCGGCATGATCTTCCTCGAAACGCCCGCCAACCCGACAAATGACCTGGTGGACATTGCCATGTGCCGTTCGGTAGCCGACCAGTTCAGCCGGCCCGGCAGGCAGGCGCTGGTGGCGGTAGACAACACCTACATGGGCCCGCTCTGGCAACACCCGCTCCGGCACGGCGCCGACCTGGTGCTGTACTCCGCCACCAAATACATCGGCGGCCACAGCGACGTGATCGCGGGCGCCTGCCTCGGCTCTGCCGAACTCATCGCGCGGGTGAAAACCCTGCGCACTTTTCTGGGCAATATGATCGCTCCCAACACGGGCTGGCTGTTGCTGCGCAGTCTTGAAACCCTGAAACTGCGCATGGAAAAACAGGCCGAAAACGCGCAGATCGTCGCCCGCCGCCTGGCCGAACACCCCAAAGTAGCCCGCGTACATTACCTCGGCCTGCTGACACCTGCCGACGGGGAGGCGTATGACATCTACCGCCGCCAGTGCACGTCGCCGGGCGCCATGGTATCGTTTGAGATCAAAGGCGGCGAACACGAAGCGTTCGCGTTTCTCAACCACCTGAAACTGGTGAAACTGGCCGTCAGCCTCGGCAGCACCGAATCGCTGGCCCAACACCCGGCCACTATGACCCACGCCGGCGTAGACCCCGAAGAAAAAGCGGCCTTCGGCATCACCGAATCGCTGGTGCGGCTCTCGGTGGGCGTGGAAAACGCGGAGGATCTGTGGTGGGATCTGGAGCAGGCACTGGAAAAGGTGCCGGCGTGTGCGGAGATTGAAACACCGACAGAAGTGGAATTTGTTTGATTAAAAGCCAGTTATTGAAGCGCCTCATGTTTGAACTAAAAAGCGGACAAAGTCCGCCAAAATATTCGTCATTGCGTCAAAGATGCTCGACAGCAGGGTATGTTAAGTTTTTCACGGGTAAATTGGACAGCTTAAGTCACTTTAATACTACTTTGCCACGTTAAACCGCTTTAGAGATTTTTTAACCACATTAGTACACATTAGGCCACATTAGCCGCTTTAGAGATTTTTTATGTTCACCCGGAAATTTGCCCCGGCAGCGCTCCTGCTTTGCTTATCCGTCCTGTCCCATTTTTCGCTGCGGGCGCAGGCGGATAGTTTCCGTTTGACGTTGACCCTGCCGGTGCAGGCCGGCTTTGCCGCGGCCGACAATCTGGGATTCATTTACCTGATCACGCGGCAAAATGCCATTGAAAAATACAGTCCCGACGGCCGCCTGCTCACCCGCTACACCAACAACCGCCTGGGCGCCGCCGCCAGCCTCGACGTGACGAATCCCCTGAAAGTGCTGGTGTGGTACGCCGATTTCCGGACGGTCGTTTTCCTCGATCGGAGCCTGACCATCCTGGGCGAACTCAACCTGAGCGCCGCCGGATTTCCGGAAGTGCGCGCCATTGCCGCCGCACAGGACGGCAACCTGTGGTTTTACGACGAAATCCGTTTTCAACTGCGAAAAATCTCACCGGAAGGGGGCGAACTGCTGGAAAGCCAGGCACTGAACCAACTGCTGGACGGTCGCCTGCAAATCAGCTGCCTGCGCGACAACGGCAATGAAGTGCTGGCCGCCGATACCGCCAGGGGCCTGCTTTGGTTCGACATTTACGGGCAATTCCAAAAACTGGCGCCGCGGAAAAATATTGCCAATTTTCAACTGGAGGAAGACCGCCTGATCTACCCGGAAAGCGGCTTGCTCCACATCGAACGCTTGCAGGCGCTGCTTGCCCGCACACTGCCCCTGCCGTCCCTTGCGCGGACAGGCAAAGCCCCTTTCTGGACGGCGCCGCGGCGGGTTTTTGTCCAAAACGGGGAGACATTGGAGGTTTGGGCATTGGATGGTCGCTGAAGGTTTAGAAGGGTTTAGAAGGGTTTAGAAGGGTTTAGAAAGGTTTAGAAAGGTTTAGAAAGGTTTAGAAAGGTTTAGAAAGGTTT
>CALEYM010000686.1 GCA_937926185.1 uncultured Bacteroidota bacterium
GATCGACGCCTGCCTCGTCGAACGCGTCGAGGATGGGCCGCCAGCGGGCTGCCAGTTCTTTAAAGGCGGCGTCTACCAGTCCTTTCGGGCGCTGTGGCCAGGGGTAAACGGTGTGCCAGATGAGCGCGCCGGAGAAGGTGACATGGGCGTTCAGGCCGAGGTTTCGGCTGGCTTTGGCGGCGTTTTTCAGGGTTTGTACGGCCCATTCGGTGCGGGCTTTCGGGTTTCCGTGCAGTTGCGTCGGGGCGAAAGCGTCGAACATCAGGTCGTAGGCCGGATGTACGGCTACCAGCTGGCCCTGGAGGTGGGTGCTCAGTTCGGTAATCGTCACGCCGCAGGCTTCTATCCGCCCACGCAGCTCGTCGCAATAGGTTTTGCTTTCGGCGGCTTTTTCGAGGTCGATCAGGCGGCTGTCCCAGGTGGGGATTTGCACGCCCGCGTAGCCGAGCGAAGCCGCCCAGCGGCACACGCTTTCCAGGGCGTTGAAGGGGGCGCTGTCGCCCATAAACTGGGCCAGAAAAATGGCCGGGCCTTTGATTGTTGTCATGGTAATATGGTTGGTGGACTAAAAGGTAAACTTTTTCGATAGAATGCACGTCAACCATGTGGGCAAATTTCGCAATAAATCAGGGAATATCCAATAAACTTCCCAAACCTCTAAACCCTCATAAACCTTCATAAACCCTCATAAACCCTCATAAACCCTCCCCCTCCGGCAGCGTCAGCCAGAAATTGTTCATGCCTTCGCCCTGAATGAGCGTCACTTCCTGGGCGTTGAGCAGTTCGAGCAGGGCCAAAAAGGTAACGATGGCGTGTATGCGGTTTTCGAGTGCCAGGAAAATTTCTTCAAAAGAGGTTTGTACGCCGCGTTGCAGCTTGCTTTGTACATATTCGCGCTGCCCCTGTATGGTGTAATTGTAGTTGTACACCGTGTGCACCCGTTTGGCCTTTTTATCTTCCTCGAAACGGGCCAGCATCCGTTCGAACACGCGCAGGAGTTTGTATAGCGTGACGCTTTCCATTTCGGCGTCGGCGAGGGCGTGTTCGGCCAGTTTGCGCAGCTCGATGGAGGCAAAGCCGCGCGGGTTCATAAACGCCCGCACCTCTTCGAGGCGGCGCAGATCTTCCAGCACGCTTTTGTACCGTTTGTATTCGATCAGGCGCTCCACCAGTTCGTGGCGCGGGTCGATCTCGTTGCCCTCATCGTCCACCTGTTTGCGCGGAAGCAACAACTTCGCTTTGATGCGCATCAGGGTGGCGGCCACCACGATAAATTCGGAGGCCAGATCGATATTCATGGCTTCCATCTGGTGCATGTAGGCCAGAAAGTCGTCTGTAATTTTGGCAATCGGTATGTTGTAAATATCCAGTTCGTCCCGCTCAATAAAGAACAGCAACAGGTCGAACGGGCCTTCGAAGACCGGGAGTTTTATGGTAAAGGTGTCGGACATTTATTTGAATGTGGTCAATGTGGTCAATGTGGTCAATGTGGGCAAAGGGGGCAAAGGGGGCAAAGGGGGCAAAGGGGCGGTAGCCGTTTAGGGGGAGGGCAAAAGTATTCAAAAAGGGTCACTTAAGCCTGCCTGTTTTCGTATTTTCGCCGCAAATACGTTTGATGCCGGTCTTATATCTTATTCCTGTGCCCATTGCCGAAAACGCCCTGCACACCCTGCCCCCGTATGTGCAGGATATAGCCCGGCGACTCGACGTGTTTATCGTGGAGCGGGCCAAAACGGCCCGGCATTTTATTAAAAGCCTGGGTCCGGAAAAGGCGATCCAGGAGATGGTATTTACTGAAATACCGGAACATACACATGCCGGGACAGCCGAAAAAACCTTTCTGGAAGCTGTTTCAGCCGGCAAGGACGTGGGCCTGCTTTCCGAGGCTGGCTGCCCCGGCGTGGCCGATCCGGGCGCCGGTATCGTAGCCCTGGCCCACCGGGAAGGAGTTCGGGTGATACCCCTCGTGGGGCCTTCTTCCCTGCTGCTGGCCCTGATGGCCTCCGGCATGAACGGCCAGCGATTTATTTTTCACGGTTACCTATCCCCCAAACGCCCCGAACTGGCCCGCGACCTGCGCCGGCTCGAACAACTGGCCCGCCAGCAGGACCAAACCCAACTGTTCATCGAAACGCCCTACCGGGGCCAGATGGTGCTGGAAGTGGCCCTGGAAACCCTGCAGGCCGACACCGTTTTTGGTGTGGCGCAGGATTTAACGGGCCCCGGCGAAATGATCCGCAGTTTGCCGCTGCGGGAATGGCGGAAAGCAGGGAAAGTGGAACTGGCCAAAGCGCCGGCCGTTTTTCTCGTGGGGAAAAACTAACTTTTTTACCGCGGGCAATGCCGCCTCAAAATAATTTTAAAAAAATTTTAGCCTGCCTCTTGACAATCTGAAAATTCTTCTGATATATTTGTGACATCAAATATTGATATATCAATGAAATCGAACGAACAGTTGAATAACGTGGTGAACTTTTTATTGGAACAGACGGTGCGTCAGATGCGCGGCTACGCCCAGCGACAGTTAGATACCTTGCAGGCTGGAATAACGGTTGACCAGTGGGTAGTGCTGAAGATCATAGACGAACGCGACAAAATTTCCCAGGTCGAATTGGCCCAGGTAGCGCATAAGGACACCGCCTCCATTACCCGCATACTGGACCTGCTGCAGAAAAAGGGCCTGATCCAACGCATCGACGACGAACACGATCGCCGGAAATACCTGATCTCGCTTACCGGGGCAGGCAAGGCATTCGTAAAACTTCATCTGCCTTTTATAAATGGCATACGCGAGCAAATCGTACAGGGGCTTTCAAAAGAAGAAATCAAAACCTTGAAAGATATTCTTGAAAAGATCCGGCAAAATGTGGCTCAGGGCGACCCCGATGTATTTCCATAAGCCATTTTTTTTGGCTAATTTATTGATAAATCAATCATATAAATATCAATCATTTCACAATCAAAATTTTTAAGCAATGAAAACGCAACTTTTTTTCCTCGCGCTCCTGTTGGTTGGAGCAACTGCCTACACGCAATTGAGCAGCCCGTCAACTACCGCTATTGGCGGCTGGGGCTCCGCGGAAGCCGGCATTGGGCAGGCGCCTGCTCCCTTGTCCGACCGGGAACTGATCGAAGACGCCATTAAACGTTTTATGCGCGGCGGCGATGAATCGGACCCCGATGCGCTCCAGGCAGTGTTGCACGACCAGTTCCGCGTCGTGGTGAACCAGGGTGTGCTGGGCGGCGATGCTTTGCGCACCGTGGACAAAACCACTTATTTGAGTATGATCAGCGCCAAAAAATGGGGCGGCGTCCCGCGAACCGTCAACATCGTATCCATCTCCATTGCCGGCACAATTGCCGCTGCCGAGGTCCAAACGAGCAGTGTGCGGTCCGACATGACCTCTTTCCTGCATTTTGTAAAGGAGAAGGACGGTCAATGGCTCGTAGTGGGCGATACGCCATTCCCCGTGGCGAAAAAAGCCAGGTGACATAGCGCCCGACAGCGGCCTCCTGAATGCAGACGGGATCAACGGGATGTGCAAGATCGTTATTTCAGTATCTGATGCATCCTGTCGATCCCGTCCGTTTATTTTTAACAGGTGACGGCTATGAGCTGAAAATAAGACAAAAAATCATTTGTAAAAAACAAAATGTTTATATTTTTGGGCGACTATTCCATTCACTTTCACATAACCATAAAATTATGCCGCGACACTTGTTCAACACACCCCGTCCTAACCCGAAACCCGCCAACCTTCCAACCCGAAACTTTCTAACCCTGCTGTTCACGCTGCTCGCCGCCGGTCTGTTTGCTCAGATACGCACCCCGGCGCCCAGCCCGCTTGCCACCTTATCGCAACCGGTCGGCCTGGCCAAGATCAGTATCGAATACAGCCGCCCCTCGGTGAAAGGCCGTAAAATTTTCGGCGAGCTGGTACCTTACAACAAAGTGTGGCGCACCGGCGCCAACCGGATCACCACGATCAGTTTCGACCAGGAAGTGCGGCTGAACGGCCAGAGAATTCCTGCCGGCAGCTATGGCTGGTACAGCTTTCCGGGCGAAAACTTCTGGCAAATCGCGCTGAACCGCGACGACAAGCAATGGGGCGCCTACGCCTACGATGCCGCCAAAGACGTGCTGCGCCTGACCCTCAAGCCGGAAAAACTCGCCCAAAAGGTAGAACACCTCACCATTGAAATCGACAATTTTACGCCCACCGCCGCCGACGTGGCGCTGAGTTGGGAAAACACTGCCGTGCGCTTCCGCGTCGAACATGACCCGCACGAACAGATCATGGCCGCCATCAAAACCGAAACAGCCAAATCCGACGCCAACGTCGATACCTATTTTACCGCTGCCGAGTATTATTACGACCATAACCTGGACATGAACCAGGCGCTCACATGGGCCGACAAAGTGCTGGAGAACGATAAAAACTGGTGGTCGTATTACCTCCGCGCATCTATCGAGGCCAAATTGGGCCAATGCGACAAGGCTATTGCCGACGCCACCGTTGCACTGGAAGGCGCCGAAAAGGACAAGGACGATTCCTACATAAAAAAATCAAAACAAATCCTGGCGGATTGCAAAAAGAAATAAAAACTAACGGAATGACTTGCCGTATTTACCCGCTCGGCGACCGCGGCCTCTGCATCGACTGGGGCAACCGCATCGACGAGCGTGTGAACCGGCAGGTGCTGGCCATTTGGGATCGCTTGCGCCGGGCTTCGCTGCCCGGCGTAAGCGACATTGTGCCGGCCTACAGTTCACTGACACTCATTTTTGAAGACAGCGCAAGGTATGCCGAAAGCACGGCGACAACACCTTTTGAAGCGCTCCGCCGGCAAGTGGAGCATTTGCTGGCCGGCCCGCCGGAAACGGAGGAAACACCCGGGCGGCAAATCCAAATCCCGGTTTGCTACGACCCCTCCCTGGCGCCCGATCTTTTGGTTCTTGCTGCCCGTGTTGGGTTGTCGGCGAGCAGGGTAATTGAATTGCATACCGCGCCCGAATACCGGGTTTATATGATTGGCTTCCTGCCTGGCTTTCCTTATATGGGAACAGTAGATGAGCGCATTGCTGCGCCGCGCCTGACCCAGCCCCGGCTCCGGGTACCTGCCGGCAGCGTGGGTGTTGCGGGCGCTCAAACGGGCATCTACCCGCACGAATCGCCCGGCGGCTGGAACCTGATCGGCCGTACGCCACTTCGGATGTTCGACGCGCGCAGCCCCGAACCCACCCTGCTGCAACCCGGCGACCGGGTGCGTTTTTTCTCCATCTCCCTACATGAGTTTGAACAAATCCAGGCCGGGTCGTGAGCCTGCTTGTGCTGAAACCGGGACTGCTGGATACGATCCAGGATCGTGGCCGATTCGGCCATGCACATCTCGGCATCAATCCCACCGGTGTAATGGATATCATCGCCATGAGCGTTTCCAATCTGTTGGTTGGCAACGAACCGGATGAAGCGGTACTGGAGATGCACTTTCCGGCGCCACGCCTGCGCTTCGAGTCGGCCGCTTTTTTTGCCCTGGCGGGTGCGGACTTCGATGCACGGTTGGACGGGCAGGCCGTACCGGCGCATACCCCGGTAGTGGTCGCTGCCGGCGCCGTTCTGGAATTTTTGAAGTCGTTGTCGGGCGCCCGCTGCTACCTGGCTGTTTCAGGCGGATTTGAGATGGAACCCTGGTTGGCCAGCCGGAGCACAAACCTGGCTGTTCAGGCAGGCGGTTTCCATGGACGGGCCCTGCAAACGGACGACGTGCTGCCTTTTCGCCGGGCGACAGATTACGGCGATATTTTAAAGGGTAAAAAGGTAATTGTATTTCCGTGGAAAGCTGACGTTAGGGGATTGTACCCCGGTGATGAAACGCTGCGGTTTTTTCCGGGAGCGGAATACGAATGGTTAACACCCGAATCGAAAGAACGGCTGGTAACAACCCACTGGAAAATAACCCGGCAAAGCGACCGCATGGGGTACCGTGTTGAAGGCCCCGCGTTGGCCCGGAACGAAGCGGTGGAACTGGTTTCTTCCGCCGTTGTGCCCGGCACGATTCAACTTTTACCCAACGGGCAGTTTATCATCCTCATGGCCGATTGCCAGACAACCGGCGGTTATCCGCGTATCGGACATGTTATCGGCACCGATTTGCCGGGGTTGGCGCAGATGCGGGCAGGGGATTCGTTTGGGTTGCAAAAAGTGGATTTGCAGGCTGCAGTGGCAGCGAAAGCCGGGCAAAAGTTGGGATTGCTGCGAATGAGATACGGGAGTTATTTCATGCAAATTAGCAGTGTCAAAATACTTCCAATACACCAAAATAAGGGTCTATGGCGAACTCATTAATTTCAGCTGCTTTTTGAATTAGTATCGCGGCAAGATGACTGGTCCGCTGATTCCCCAAACGTAACATAATTACTTTCGGTGGATATCCCTTGGCTAACAACAAGTTAAAAAAGTCTTCATCATTAGTTTAGTAATGATAATAAAGTCATTAGCCTTCGCCCAATTCCAAATCGCGGTATCAGATGCGGGGATGGACAACCCGGTCTTATTGACATGCCTGATTTCTGGAAATGTTGGCTCAAGAAACCGCACCAGCCGCCAGGAAAGGTTAGCATCCAGTAACAACTTCATGCGGCTGCCATTAGCTTAGTAATGTTTTCACGCTCGGCAGCAAAAGCTAATGCTGCAAGAATATCCTCCCGTTTAAGTTCCGGAAAGTCTTCCAAAATTTCTTCAAAAGACGCATCGCTGGCCAACCATCCTAAAATATCGGCTACGGAAATACGGGTACCTTTTATACAGGGTTTTCCAAAACGAATATTTGGATCAATGCTGATGTGCTCCCGAAAATGCTCCATATGAAGGAATTTTGCTGGCAAAAATAAGGGTTTTACGTCAAAAATTGTAGTTCATGAACAGAATCAACATTATAAGCCCTACTCTTCCAAGTACTTCCGCACCGCCTTAACGGCTTCTTCTATTCGACTTGCATCGCTCCCTCCTCCCGTAGCAAAGAATATTTGTCCTCCACCTCCACCCTTAAAATAGGTCTTGGCAATTTCTCCTGATATGGTTTTGGCATTGAGCCCTTTTTCTTGAACCAGATTTTCGCTAATTCTAATAGCAAGATGGGGCTTTTCATCCAAAGAACTGGTGGTAAAAGCTACGACCGCATTTCCTAATTCGCGTTCGAGTTAGATCGG
>CALEYM010000687.1 GCA_937926185.1 uncultured Bacteroidota bacterium
AAGGCGCATCTTCCGACCGTTCCCCTTATTGTAAACAACAGGTCTCCTTCTTTTAATTTTGACCTTTCGTAAGCACCTGCAATCTCTGGTGAGGTAAGAAGCAAATTTTCTAAATCAATTTCATCTGCATTTATATCTTTAACCTTTATGACAGGGATACCATTGTCATACCCATACCCTGGCATAAGTATTCCATATACGATTGGGCTATTAGGTTCAACTAATTTCTCCAATCTTTTCACTTCCCACTCAACGGGTATTCTCCCTAACGGGCTATCCTTAAACTCATGTGTCTCCTCACTACGAATATTCCCATTCTCATCAATGCCCCGAGTGAGCAGGTCTTGCATCAGTCCGGTTTTGATGCGCTCGTATTTGGCAATGAGTTGTTCCGTTTTTTCAATGGCTTGGTCTATGGTATTAAGGATAGTCGAAATTGCTGTTTGCTCTTCTAATGAATGTGGAAACCTAAACTCAAGGTTTTCGACTACGCTTTTAGAAATTTCAGCAAAAGTTGTGCCTTCCCCTTTTTGTTTGAACTCGTTAATCCTAAATAGGAAATTGTAATAGTGAAAAAGTGGATTTTGATCTTTATCAAAAATGATTGACTTACATCCTTGATTAGTCGTAAAGGAGTTTTGAACTATTGCGAAGTATCCAATAGGTGCCCTGGATGACATAACCAAGTTGCTGGCTGGGATTAGATGAGCTGAACAGCTCTTTAATCCTAAATCTGAGATTTTTCTTTCCGATTCTTGAATAAACGGAGTTTTCAATTTGCTCAAGTCATTAGGAGTAATCCAAATGACATTCCCATCCCAAAATTCGCCCCTTGAAGTCGAAGGCGTTGCTCCGGAAACAACTTTTCCAAATTGTGCTATTTTTTTTCTAATCCACTCTCCCATACCTATTGATAATTTAATGTAGTCAAAAATTCATTCAGTTTATTCAACACATCCTTGCGCCCCTTTTCCAATTCATTCCTGCTCACCGCATACTTATCCCACAATTTTTCCACTAAGCCCATCAATTCACGTTTTTCACGGTTCAGGTAACGTTCCAATTGCTCCTGAATAAGGTGATGGTGTTTTTGCAGGATGAGGTTACGCGCTTCGGTTTCCGTTATTGGCTCCCCAATGGCCGCTACTAAGTGCTCCACTATATCCTTTTTGGCGCTGAGCTCGTCGATGCGCTTCTGGACTTTGGTTTTCTCCGCTTCCTTGTCCGCCGCTGCTTTTTCTGCTTCGCGCAAAATGATGAGGTCGTTCAGGTGCGCGATAAAACCGTCGCGCCCGTACTTTTTGGCGTCCACCAAATCCTCAAAACGCGCCTCTTTTTCCTTGTGGGTTTTTCTGAGCTCTTTCAATTTATCTTCCATCTCCGTCATGCGTTCGCTATGATTGAACAGGTCAAGTACTTCGGCCCTGTTTTTTTCCGGCAGTTTAGCCAACAGGGGTTTGAGACTCGCAGCAGTCAGTTTCTTCTTTTTCTCGATCTCTACAAAATTGCCAATCAAGTCTTTCACGGCATTGACCAGCGTATCGACGACATATTTGACGGTGAGTTTTTTTTCGTTGCCTTCATCGTCGGTTTCCGGTTCCACTTCCGACTCCTCTACTGCTTCCTGCAAGGCGTTTTCCAGGTCGGCAATCTGGGTTTCCAGTTTGTCGAGTTCATCGGTTTCCTTTTGGAAAAACGCCTTTTTGATATAGTCATCCGGAATCAGATTCACACTCCAACCATACGATGAAATCGTTTTCAGATCGTAGTGTATGGACTGCCACCAATTGACGAAAATACCGGCCACCTGGAATTCGTCGAAGAGTTGCAGCGGAAGCAATCTCGTTTGAAAACTGGCTAAGAGTTCTGCCCTGATTTTTGGCAGGTTATTGTCGGATTCCAGGCGGATAAAATCGCTTTGGGCCTCCTGCCACCACTGGTTGGTTTCGTTGCGGAAACACTCCAAGGTGGCCGCAACCCCGGTATGAGATTCGATACGTTCTTTGATGGCTGATTTTTCGGGAAGGTCTTCTTTGAAATCAAAATACTTATCGTCCCTGCCTTGAAAAAACACGCCGGACTGCATACCGAACTTTTGATAAAATGGCTCTTGTGCCTTGACTTCACTTTTGGGTACGCCTCCAAGCAAATGCGCTCTTACATCTTCCGGCTCCGGGTCGGGTGTATTGTCCACATAGTGGCGAATGTTCAGGTTGAAATCATTGGTTTCGATTTCGGCCAGATCGACCAAACGGGAATATTTCGGTATTTCGAGTTTTTGGGTAAATGCGTTGTCGATCTTTTCGATGTCCTCTGGGCGCAGGAAGTTTTGCGCTTTTCCTTCCCCGTATTCCGCATCGGCATTGACGAACTGGATTTTGTTACGCAATGCGTCTGGCTTGTTTTTGTTGATGACGATTACACAAGCCGGAATGCCGGTGCCATAAAACAGCGACGGCGGTAAAGCAATAACGGCTTCGATCAGGTTGTCTTTTATTATTCCTTCGCGGATTATTTTCTCCGCGCCCCCGCGAAACAGTACGCCGTGCGGGATAATGCAGGCCATTTTGCCGTTCTCTTTCAGGCAGGCAATCATGTGCTGCACGAACATCAGGTCGCCTTTCTTTCCGGTTTCCGGCGCATACCCGTAGCGGAAACGAGCCGGGAACTGGATATTCTCTCTGGTATAGTTTTGTGAAAATGGCGGATTAGCCAGGATGCGGTCGAACTTTTTGAGCGATCCGCCTTCGGTATGTTGCGGTTCTTCGATAGTGTCGCCCAATTGAATATCAGAATCCAGGACGTTGTGCAGGATCATGTTCATCTTGCAGATCGACCATACCGTTCCATTGTTGTCCTGTCCGGCCAGGGTGAGGTCACGGGCATTTTGCCCCTGCTCCTCTACGAACTGTGCGGATTGAATGAGCATACCACCGGAACCGGCAGTCGGGTCGTAAATACTCATACCGGCTTCGGGCTTGACCAATTGTACCAACAAGCGCACGACTTGCGCCGGTGTGTAAAATTCCCCGCCTTTCTTTCCGGCGCTGTCGGCAAAATATTTAATCAGGTATTCGTAAGCGGCCCCCAACAAATCGGGGAACTCGAAATTGTCGTTGGTAAGTTTGATCTTATCGAAGTGGTCGATCAGGTCTTTGGCCTTGGAATCCGGAATAACCCTTTTCCCGTTTTTGTCTTTGTTGAAATTGATGTCTTTCAACACTCCCCTTAACGAGTCGTTTTGTTCTTCGAGTGCGGCTAACGCCTGGTTCAGCAATTCACCGGCGTTGTGATGGAAGTACCTGATCTTTTCCCACCTTGCACCTTCCGGCACAAAGAAGGTTTCTCCGTAAGAAGTTGGCGACTCCATCACGGCGCTGATATGTTCACCTTGTAAATGGCTGTATTCTTTGCGCAAGGATTTTCTCCGGGTGTCGAATTGGTCGCTCATCCTTTTGAGAAACAACATCCCGAAAATGTATTCTTTGAATTCGGAAGCGTCCATGCTTCCTCTCAGGATGTCGGCGGCCTTGAGCAGGAAGCTTTCGAGTTGGGAAAGGGTGATTTTGGTGGACTGCATGTAAGAAAATGGAGATTAAAGGATGCGTAAAGTTAGGATGTTTCCTTTTTTGCCGGTCGCTATTTATACAGTGAAAACAAAGTTGACAAATGGGGGCTTTTGATAAGCCTCCTGCGCGCCGGCTGCGCCCAGTTTGAGCGCCGAGGGGTAGCGGCCGAATTCGGCTTCGCGGGCCTGGATGGTTTTGTCGAAGCGGAAGGTATGGCCGTTGCTGCTCCAGTCGTACAGGTTTTTGGCTTTTTCCCAGGCGGGGGTCTTGCCCGAACCCGGGCCGGCAATAATGAGCAGCGGGCCGTGGACGTGGAGGATGGCCGTCTGGCGCTGGAATTGGCCCTGTGGGACCGGTTGTATTCGTGTGGCTGTTGCGGGCATGGCTTGGAGCGGTTGGCGTGTGTGGTTTGGCACGCCTAATTTAGTGGGTTTTGCAAAAATTGAGTCAGCCGTTTTGCCCCACCTCCTGCGCCAAATAAAACAAACTCCCTAACCCAAACCGGTTCCCCCGCATACGCAAACAAGCAGAATATTGCCTGTCGGTTTCGGCATGGTGATATTTCGGGTAAAACCGGCTCAACCGATGAAAGTACGCCCTGCCGGATTCCCCAAATTCGGCGGCTAAGGAGCAGCCGATAGCAAACCAATTTTGGTAGCTGGCTGTGATGTCAAGTTGCCGGGCTTCGAGTTGCCGGATCAGCTGTTCTATGCGGTCGGGTGTATCTTTTGGTGCAGGGTAATGCGCGTATGCAGGAACAGGTGCGGGGGAAAATCGTTTCCGGTATGGTACGGCCTCCGGGTTGAACCAGGCATTAGGGTCCCAAGAGTAGAAGCGGAAACTGGCTACATTGGCCGGTGCGGGATCAAGCCGGATGCCCAAGTGACAGAAATCAAGCGTCAGCGCTGCAAAGTGTTCTTTGTGCTGTGCAGGCTCGCTGATTGGAATCAGAAACCAAAGTCCCATACCCGAGGCCGACAAGCCGCAATAGGCGATATTGCGGATTTTGGCGACCTGTTCTTTGAGCAACTCCGGATTGTACGGATTATCCTTAAAATCGATATCGCCGGCCAGCAAACCGGAATGCTGAACGAGGCCCGACTCGGCGCGTTTGGAAAAAATACCGCTTGGTGTGATGCCTGGCAGTAACGATTTCTTGAGCCGGTCGCGTTCTGCTTTGTCCGCAGTGCTCCGGATGCGCAAGATGGCGTCCCGGTGTTTGCCGGAGCGCAGATACCGGAGCAAGTTAAGGGTAGCCGGATGCTGCGTATCGGTACAACTACGGAAGTAGCTAACGTTTACGTCGAGTACGTTGGACATGCGTTCAAATTTTTGAACGGGTTATAAATGTTATTTCGACTATAAGTCCTTGCATATCAGCATGATGACTGGATTTCAGATCGTTCAATGCGTTCAAAAATTTGAACGGCTTACCGAAATTGAACGGGTTGCGTCGGTGTCAGTGATGCAACCAATAGTAAATCTTGCTTTTTTTACCCCGGTCGCCCAAAATAAGTTCTGCTATTGCGGCATAGGATTTTCCGCTGGCATGCAGGGTTTTTGCATGAAAAACCTGTTGGGCTTTGTCACGGAGCTTTTGTTCCGCATCGGCTACTTGTTGGGGCACTATGGGCACAGGGAGTTTATAGAATGTGCGCAAGGCATGCCTTTTGAACACCGCAATTAAATCCAACGCATTTTCGAAATCCGTATCCTGGCAGTACAAATGCGTGGAGAAATCGCCCTGCGGAAACCGGCGTAATGCGGAGAGCAACATTGCAAGCCGGAAACAGCACAAACCCATCCGGTTCACCGAACCGTCCAGGTTGTCAGAAACATGCTCGCGTATTTCATTTTTAAGTTCGCTGAAAAATTTCAGAAAATGCTGTTGCTGATCGGGCGTGAGTGAAAATTCTATGGGCGTTTTATCGCGCCGGATCAATTGCTGGTACACATGTAACATCTGCTCCCCGGCCTGTCCGACGCGATTAGGGAATTCGCCAGCATCGGGCTTAAACACATTCCGGAATTCCGGATTCGGCGTAAGCCAAAAATGTAAAATGCGGGAAAAAAGCCCGTTTTCAATGGTGGGGATCAGTTTTAGGTATTGGTCGAACGTTGAACTTAACACGATGGACAGCTTGGGCGCAACAATTTCCCGGAGTTCGTCATCCATCCGGCGACCCATGCTAATGCGTTCGTGGTGAAAGGCTCGAAGCAGAATATCTGCAAAGTTTCCCTGCTCCATTTTGATGGCTTGTGCCAGGGTTTCACCTTCCGTTTCAAAAATCAATCCGCGGCCCTGGTTAGTGTCGAGCGTTTGAATGATGCCCGATTTACTGTTATTAGCGGGAATAACCAGCAGCTTGCGGCCCGGGCGATCCGGCGCCTCCTGTAGTAAGCCATCTTGAAAGTTTTTTAGTTCGGATTTGTAGCGGGCAACTTCGCGGCGGTAAAGTTCCTGGCGGTAATCATGCACCGGAGCAATGAGATCGAAAGCAAATTTCAGACTGCCCTTGCCGGTACCGAAAGGCGCCAGGATGTAGCAGTACAGGTTCGATTCGACTATGCTGCCATCGTATTTGCCGGTCAAATTAGGCAAAATACTGGACAAGACGCCTAAGGCCCCAACGAGAAAAACTTCCCGTTCATTGACGTCTTTGAGGGCATTACAGGGGTATTGCAGAATTTCAGGAAGCCGTTCAAAGATTACCGGTTCAAATCCAACCTTGGACGGCGCGTCAATCTGGTTGAGGTCGGTATCCGGATTGATGTGAATCGGGAAAGATGTATCGGAACATTCCGCATTAGCGGGTACTGGATTTGAGGAATTCATACGTTGCGTTTTTTGGAGGTGAACGATGCGGCTTCCTGTTCAATTTCCGATACCGTTTTCCGCCGGCCAGATTGCAGCCAGGCTTCCAGTTCGGCTCTCCGGAAATACAGTTTTTTACCTTTTTTCAGAAATGGAATCTTTCGCGCCGAGGTGTAGCCGTAGAGGGTAGCTTCGGCGATTTTCAGAAATACCGCCGCTTCGGAAAGGTTGAGCAGGGCATCTGGTTGTGTTTGGGCGGGCGCTTGTTCACCCAGGGCTTCCCGGATACTGGCTTTGATCAAATCCTGAAGTTCGGGAAGGGTAATCGGTGAAAGAAATAACTTATCCATGATTTACAAGTCGCTGGTTTTTTGATGAAGCGACCTGCAAATATTTTTGCGATTTTTGGCGTAGGGGGTCCCCTATAGGGGCCCCTATCTTTTTATTTTTTTTGTAAGTCTTTGATTTTCTTGTCTATAGATTCAAGCGCTTTTGAAAAACCTGCTTGCTCGAAAAGTGGTCGGATTCGCTCCAGGTCAGGTAATAGCTGCGGTCTGAGGGAATCGGCAGAAGCTTCTCGGTAGGTTTTATAAACTTCAGAATTCTGTATTTTAGATAATGGCTTTCCCAGGACAACATGCATAAACCGGGCGACATCAGCAGCATCCAGATCAACGCGTGCTGTCAGGCCCATGGCTGCGAGGCTGTAGTGAAAGACCAAAGCCCATTGGTAGGTAGTCAAGTCGGGTAAAGCTGGGTTTGTAGCAGCGTTTTGTTTCATAATCCGTGGAGTTGATTCCATCAATGCATTGTGTTTGAGCCAGTCAAGTATTGTTTCCTGAATTTCCGTTGAGATTTGAAAACCCACCGCATTTTGGGTGGAATTCGACGCATTATACTTGCGAAAGAGATTGTGCAGGAAGGCATCGAAATGCGGGAAGTTATCGTCAAAACTCTCGTGTATTTGGTAGGCCAAAAAACGGTCGAGCTCCATCAGGTCAATCTGCACGCATTTCAGCGCAAAGAAGTAGTCGAAATGCTGGTCGTTGGGCGTGAGCGTTAGTGGGATTAATAGGTCATAAGCCATATCGCCGTGGAAATAAATTCCCCGCATTTCCAGGAATTCCAAATGCGTGAAATTAGTGTCGGGGTGAAAAACAGCGCCCGCATTTCGGGCAGGAACGCCCAAGTTTCGCCCCTGTAAATTCAGGAGCAAGCGTTCCCGAAATGCGGGTATTGCACCAGATTTTTCCGTAGTCAAACGCCCTGGCAATCCAAAATGCACCCCGATAAAACAGGTGTTGATACCGTAGCGGTCATCATCCGGGGGAATGCCGGAGCGATTGTTGGTCTGAGCCTGGTATTGCTGCCAGATTTCCGGGGAGTTGATATCCGCTAACTGGATTTTAGGCAGGCCGTCCTGTGTTTCGCGTTCTTCCATGTACAGTCTTAGGAATAGAGATTGGAGTTATTTTTTAACGCATTTTCAAGTCATAATGCGGTGGGTTTCTTTGGAAATGCGGGAAGATTGCTCAAAAATACGGGCTGTTTTTGAAATGTTTGGCGGGAAATGTTTGGCGGTAATGTGGTGGGTTTTGATAAATGCGGCGAGTTTAACGGGCTAATGCGTGTAATTTGGCTGGGAGCGAACGCATTTGCGGCAGTACTTGGATTCAGAATCCGTGGAATTAAATCAAAAAATGAGGTGGGTTTCGGTTGGGCGTTTGGATCAATCTGCACGCATTTTATGGCAAAGTCGCAGTCGAAATGCGGGTTGTTCATAGTGAGTGTTAGCTGGGTTCGCAGGGTATGGTGAGTATATCGCTCCGGAAATAAATCCTTCGCATTCTCAGGAACTTCAAATGCGTAGAATTAGTGTTGGATGAAAAACAGCGCCTGCATTTTGAGCCGTTATACCCAGATTTCGCCCTTGTAAATTCAGGAGCAGGCGTTCCCAGAATGCGGGCACTTCGCCGGATATCTCCTGCGAATTGTGATATCCGCCTACTGCCTTAGAATGATGCATCGGAGTTGATTGCAATGATAAGTTTCAAATATCAGTCAGTTTCCTGAAGATACTTGTTTTAACAAAATTGGGTGTGTAGGCGATTGGTGCCATGTGATCTAATTCTGTCGAAAAATTTTGGATTGCCTCGGATTTGAAGGCTGTTAGGTAATATTCTCTTTCTGTATTGTCGACAACAAGTAATCCGTTTTTACATAATCGCGATA
>CALEYM010000688.1 GCA_937926185.1 uncultured Bacteroidota bacterium
CAGTTGGTAGAGCGCTAGCTTCCCAAGCTGGAAGTCGCGAGTTCGAGTCTCGTATCCCGCTCACGGTAAAAGAATAAAAGGTTTGCGGATTCTTTCCACAAATCCTTTTTTGTCGCTTCTATTTCACATTTGATATTGTCGCCGTTCCGTTTCCTTACCGCCATTGTTTTTGCCGCCGTTTGGGGCTGGAATTGCTCCAAACTGCCACAACCGCCGTACGTGCCTGCCGATCCTTCCGCACAGTACGCTTATTTCCCGTTGGAAACCGGCAGATATGTTGACTATAGGGTCGATTCCGTGGTGTACGATTTTGGTCCCGGCGGCAGTACGGTGCGGGATTCATTCAGGGCGTTGGTCCGCGAAGTGGTAACCGATACCCTGCGCGACAACACGGGTCAATTGGTATACCGAATTGAACGTTTCGAACGGAAAAACGATACCCTGCCCTGGAAATTCAGGCAAAATATCTTCGCATCCCGCACACCCACCCAGGCTATCCGCACCGAAAATAACCTGCGCTTCCTCAAACTCGTGTTCCCCTTCGACCGCAGCAGCAACTGGGACGGCAACCTGTGGATCGATCAATACCGCGAGATTGAAGTGGCCGGCGAGCGTATTCAACCTTTTGTCAACTGGCGCTACGAAGTGGATTCGCTCGATATACCGGCTCAAATCGGCACTTTCCCCTTCGATTCGGTGCTGGTGGTGACCGAAGTGGATGAAACCAACGCCATCGAACGCCGCCTGTCGCGGGTGAAATACGCCAAACACGTGGGCATTGTTTTTCGCGAACAATGGATACTCGATTCGCAGTATTGCAACCAAATTCCGCCGCCCGCCGATTGCCTGACCAAACCCTGGCGGGAAAAAGCGGAAAAAGGCTTTATCTTGCGGCAGATCATTACCAACCATAACTGAAAGCGCCGGTATGGAATACACGCAAATCGGCTTTACCAGAAAAACGCATGGTATTGCCGGCGAGATCAAGGTTGTTATCGAAGAACCCTACGAGGATATTTTCCTGGAGGCAGACCGCGTTTTTCTGGAAATCAAGGGCAGTAAACAGCCTTTTTTTATCGAAAGTATCCGCGGCGCCGGCGATCTGATCGTCAAGTTCGAAGATATTAAAGTGCGGGAAGATGCCCTGCCCCTCCAGTCGAAACCCGTTTTTCTGCCTGCCGCTGAAATTCCGGATGACCTGGATACCAGCGCGCCGGCGCCTGAACACGCCGGCCTGACCGGTTATTTACTCGCAGATAAAACTGCCGGGGAAATCGGCCTTATTGCCGAAGTAGTGGACATGCCCCGGCAGGAAATGGCCCGTATTCACTATCAGGGCCGGGAAGTGCTGATCCCGCTCAATGAACAATTTATCCAAAAGATAGACCACGCCGCGAAAAAAGTGCTGATGGATTTACCGGAAGGCTTGTTGGAACTGTGATACAGCCCCTCTGCGCAAAATTATTTGGAACCCGCGGGATTACCCCGTATTTTTGAAAATCCTTTATTCGAAGGATTTGCCTGTTTAACTCAAAAACAAAAATTTATGAAAAAGTATGCCCTGTTTGCCGGCTTTGCTGTCCTGTTTCTGTTTGCTTGCAGCGATTCCGGCCCGGAAGATAAAGGGAGCGCAACGGAGCCTGCAAACGCCGCGGAACAATCCTACCTGGCAGCCGGACTGCAGCTGCAAACGAACGCTAACCCGGCCTGGCAATATGAAAACCTGCGATTATATCCCGTCGTTATGGCAACTGACCCGCAAACGGTAGACGGGGTAGGGCTGCCGCTGCTGCGGACCTTGTCGGAAGCCATGAACCTGCCGGGATTCCGTATTACGGAACGCAAACAATTCGGCAACGACCCCGGCGCCTGGTACAATGCGCTGACCGTACAGAACAAAACCGACGAAACCATTTTCCTCATGTCCGGCGACGTGGTGACTGGCGGCAACCAGGACCGCGTGATCGCTCACGACGACGTGGTGTTGCCTCGCACCGTCAAAAACATAGAAGTTTTTTGCGTAGAGCAAGGCCGCTCTTCCTATTACAACCCCTCGGCCCCGGAGTCGGAAAAAAAAGTGGCCGCTTTCCGGGGTTATTACAGCGTAGCCAGCCCGCGGGTGCGACAGGCTGTGCACAGCGGCAACCAGCAGGGCGTTTGGGACGCCGTATCCTCCGTAACAGCTGCCAACGATGCCAAATCGGGTACCGGAACTTACGCGGCATTGGAAACGGAAAACGAAAAAAAGGCCCGGCGCGAAGCTTACCTGCGGTTCTTCGACGGGAAGTTTGACGACATGCCGAACGCGGTGGGTATCGTGGCTGTTTGCAACGGCAAAGTAGTGGGCATCGATATTTTCGGCCAACCTGATCTTTTCCGGCGCCAGTTCAAAGCCTTGTTACACGGCTATGCCGCCGAAGCCGCCGCTGCCAAACCAGTAACCAAAATGCCCGAACCAAACGTGCAATACGCCTTCCACGACGTAGCCTCCCTGGCTGATGCGAATAAACACGACTCCGGCGTGGCAGGAAAATATGAATTGGAAGGGCGTTGGATACACCTTTATAAAAAATAAGCGACCGCAAGCCGGCCTGCCAGGCGCTCAACAACACCGTCAATAAAAGCTGGAGCCGGTTAATTTCATTTTCCCCCTTTTACAATTTTTCTCAGGCCCATTGCATGCTCGCCCTGCAACAATACCATGTATACGCCTTCCGGCAAATCATTCATATCGATTCGTAAGTCCGTCGCGCCCGCCGGCAAGATCCGGCTTTGCATCAGTTGCCCCGCCAAATTAAACAGCATCACCCGAGCCTCCGAATTCAGGCCTTCGCTCAGCGTCAGCCGCGCGGTTTCCGTGGCCGGGTTAGGCGCCAGCATGAACGACAGCGCATTGCCCGGTTCATCCGTTCCCGAAGGGAATTGGCGGATATGAAACACATCTGCCGCCAGTCCGCCTTCTCCGTCGGTCACGCTGAAACGGAAGTTGTCGCCGGCGTTGGGTATGCCGTAGTCGAAATAGCGGATGGCGCCATTATCCAGGTCGGCCTGACTGAACTGGTCGCCCACCTGCATTTCGCCGGCCCAATTGCGCTGCAACTGGCCAAATTTGGGCGCAGTGACGAGGGTGTAGATCAGTTGCCCTGCAGGCGTGTTGGCGTCTTCCGTTTTCAGTAAATCGGCGTCTACCGGGGCGTTGTTGCCGGGAGCGATTTGCAGCAATTGATTTTTTACGATCAGCGGCGGGTTCAATGCCACGGTGGAACAAAATTCCAGGGCAAAACCTTTCATCTGGCCGCCGCTGCTCACCTGGGTGTCTTTTACACGCAGGGTCCAGGCGCCGGCGGCATTCTGACCGGAGAAAGCGCTCATCTGGCCTTCCGGACGGTAATAATTGCCGTTTTGCGGCGGTGGGCAGCCGAAAGCCTGCGGCGCTACATCGTCGAAACCGAGTTTGAAACCGCCGCTGTAGCTGGCGCATTTGTTTTTGAACAGCGAAACTTCCGTACCGGCGGGGCTGAGCAGACTGACCTCCAAATCCCTGAAAAACTGGTGGTTGCCCTCAAAGTTGCTCACTTTCAATTCGCTGATGGGGCCGTTCAGGTTGACGTTTATGGTTGACTCCACAGTGGGCGTTCCGTTGGCGCTGATGTTTTTCGGCAAATCGGTTGCCGCGGCGGGCACGCAGGTTTTGGAGGCCGTGACAAACACGAACGGGTCCGCCCAGGCGCCGGCGATACATTCGTTTACCGGTTTAATACGCCAATAATAAACGCGGCCTTCTTCCAGTGAAACGTTCCATTGCAAAGAGTCTTTTTGCAGATTGGTATAAGACCGGACTATGGAAGCGGAATCAAAAACGGGGCTGGTGGCCAGTTGCAGATCATAATAATCGGCATCGGGTACGCCGTTCCAGCGGAGCATGGGAAAACGGCTGACGCCGGACTGGCCGTTGGCCGGCGCCGTCTGAGCCAATGCGGAAAAGTCGTTGGACACCAGGGTGAGCCGGATATAAGCCAGCGCCGTGTCGCCGCCGGCTGCGCCGTAAATGGTTGCCAGATATTCCCCTTCGGCAATACCTGCCGGCAGATCGAAGGTGATGGCGGCGCTGTTGCCGGGTGTGAGCTCGCTTACGCTCAGCGTTGCCTGGGCGCCTGCTGGAAGACCGCCGACGGACAAGCTGACGGGGCCACCCAGGTCTTCAAAGGCATTGGCGTCGATGGTCGTGACGAAAGTTTGCGGCAGGCAGATCTTCGCCCGGCTTTCGCCCGTGCAGATGGCGAAACTTGCTGCCGGCAAATGGTTCAGGTCGTATTCCCAGATACCCCGGCCATAAGTGCCTGCACGCAGTTTGCGCGAGGATTGCTGCAACTCCAGGTCGCTGACGATGGTGACGGGCAGGTCCTGGTTGAAGCCGCGCCAGTCGGCCATTTTGCTGCTCCGGAACCATACGCCGAGGTCGTTGCCGGCGAAGAGCAGAAAACTGCTGTCGGCGGCCACGTCGAGGTACACGCAGTTGGTGGGCACGTTGGGCAGGGAACCGGTGAGGTTCGTCCAGTTGGCGCCGCCGTTGTCGGAGCGATACACCTTTTGGCCGGCGTTATACGACCCGCGGGTGATATATACCACGTCGGGGTTTTGCGGATGCACGGTGATGGAGGTGATAGGCGCGTCGCCGGGGGCAGTTCTGGTGGTCCAGTTGTCGCCAAGGTTGGTGGTCCGGTACAATTTGTTGCCGAGTGCGGCGTAGATGATGTTTGAGTTGGACGGCGCGATGCGCAGGGCTTCGAGTTTGGCGTTGGCGCTGCCGGTGAGGTTGTTGCTGATCTTGGTCCAGGTGGCGCCGCGGTTGGCAGTTCGGTACACGTCGGCGTAGCCCAGCACCAGCACGGCGGGGTTCAGGGGGTCGATCTGGTAGGGCGATACCCAAGCGCCGGAAAGGTCGTGTTCGGGCGTTTGGCCGGGCAGGTTGTTGCTGATGCGGTTGTACACGTCGTTCACCCAACCGTCCATGGAACGGTAGAGCTGGCCGTTAATGTAGGTGGTGTACAGGATGTCGGGATTGGTATAGTCGATGGCCACCTCCATAGCGTCGCCGCCGTTGGTGGACTCCCATTCGCCCAGGCCCACGCGTTTGCGTCCGCCATTGTCCTGCGTACCGCCGATCATAAAGGTCTCGTTGGTTTGCGACACGGCAATGCGGTAGAACTGGGTGATGATGAGGCCGTTGGAACGTTCCTGCCAGTTCTCCGTGGGTTCGTCGTAGGCGTAAATACCGCCGTCGTTGCAGAAAAAGATACGGTTGGTGCCGGGTTGGAACGACACGTTGCGCTGGTCGGCATGGATTTCCGGTTCGGGCTGTCCGCCGTGCCAGTGGGAGATTTTGATCCACGAATTACCCTGGTCGTTGGAGCGGTAGGCATTCACGGCGCCGCAGTAAATGACGTTGGGGTTAAGCGGCGAAAACATCAGTATATCGCTTTCCGGGCAATCGGAACGGTACGTCAGCCCGGCGCCGTTGGCATTGGAAAAGAAAAACTCCCGTTTGCCGTCGTAGATGCACACGGCGGCCAGCAGGTCGGGATTGGCCGGACTTACAGTCAGGCGGATCCAGTTGCGGGGGAAGGAGAAGTCGCTTATCTGAGACCAGTCCTCGCCGCTGTTTTCAGACTTGTAAATCTGGCTTACGCCCCAGTAATCGTGCAGGGCAGCGTAGGCGACGGAGCCGTCGCCGGGGCGGAATTCCACGTCGGAATGGAAGCCGTTGCGCACTTTGGCCCAGTTGGCGCCGCCGTCTTCGGTGCGCCAGAGGCCGTTGCTGGCCGCGACGAGCAGGATGGCGGGATTTTGCGGGTGCATGGCGGCGCCGAGCACGGCCACGTTTTGGGCCAGCGACCAGTTGAGCCCGGTCGGGAGCCAGGTAGCGCCGGCGTCCTCGGATTTCCAGATGCCGGTGCTGTAGGTCCACCAGCCCGAGTGGTCGCCGTTGGAAGCATAAATAACATTGGGGTTGTTGTAATCCACCATCAGGCTCGACGCGCCGTTGTAGGGCAAACCTTCACTGATGGGCGCGTAAGTGTCGCCGCCGTCGGTGGTTTTCCAGACGCCGCCGTTGGGCGAACCGACGTAGTATATTTTCGGGTCGGCAGGGTGAAAGGCGATGGCGGTGGTGCGGCCCATGCCGTTGTAGCCGCCGGTGCAGGTGTTTTGCGAGATGAGTTGCCAGCCGCAGGAGGCGCCGCTGCCGCCGCGGTCGGACGCCTGTTTTTGGCCGCGGCCGCCCTGGCGCGACGCAGCCATATCGCGGATGTCGGGAAAACTGCCGTCGGCGTTGATGCGGGTGGACCAGAACCATTTCCAGCGCATGAACTGGTTGTATTCCGAACCTTCGTCTTCCCAGTTGAATTCCGCCTCGTTGTCAGGCGCGGGTTGGCGTTTTTGCGTTTCGAAGTAGCGTTCCACGTCGGCGCAAATGGCGTAATAGTTGGCGTTTTCCTGGAAGAGGAATCGTTTCCAGCCCACATTTTCCTGGGCGGGGAGTAGGGTGAAAAGGCAAAGTTGGAGCAGGGCGGCGAGGGTGAGCGGTGTTTTCATGGGGTAAAAATACGAGGGAGTTTCAGGGTCTGAAACTTGTTTTTGGCGCTTTGCTTGGGAATGACAAAGCGAGTGTCAGGTGGTGGCGGCGGGTTGGGGGGATAATTCGGGTTCCGCAAAAGGGAAGACGATATCCTCGGGCGCCACGCCCAAATCCTCCAGTTCATCGGCTAACGGAAGATCGGTGTGGTTTTGCTGTATCCAGATTTTATCGCCTTTGATATCAAAATGGAACACAACGAAATGGAGATACTGCTGGTTTTTCCAGCCGAGCCTAACCAGTTGATAATGATGGTTTTCCCGGTCGATAATGACCTGATTCTCCGCCGTTCGCCAGTTGACGGGTTTAATGCTGGCGTAGTCGCTCAGCAAAGTCAGAATTGCTTTTTCGTATCGGTGTTTCTTATCCATTCTAATAAAATATGCTTTAACTCGTCAAAAATAAGTAAATTAACGGAAAATGCCTCCCAGGCTTCCTGAAAAATGTCAATCTGTGAAAGTTCGAGGTAGGGCTTCTCCGGGATTGCCAGGAATAATTCCCGGACTATTTCTGCTTTTTCAAGCGCCAAACGATAAACCAAAAACTGTCCTAAGGATTGGTAGTAGTCAAAAATGAAAGATCTTCCTGTCAAGGATTTTACTTCTACGGCTATCAACTCGCCATTTTTCTCCGCGCCAATAATGGGGCGTTCTGCGCCCAGATCAATATAAAATTCCTTGTTGCCGGCTTGCACGGTAAGCGGATCGTCGGTGATGACCCATCCATCCCTTTTAAGAGCAATTACTACGGCTTCGTGATAGGTATCTTTCCTGGGCATTGAGTTTATGGTTATTTATGGCTGTTTTGTTACGAACGTCATTTTTCTTGTTTTGTGCAAAAATAGGATTTTCCCTCGCTTGATTTTTATAAAAAAGTAACCTGCCTGCTGGCATGCAGGAAATCCTAAAATTTTGCCGAGCGGGCAAGGCGGAAGCCCATATAGTAGTTTCTATATCCCGGATGTAGGTAGTAGCGATCTGCACAGCGCACTAAACCAGGCATAGCTATCCATGACCCGCCGCGACTCACCCGATACAAGCCCTGATCCGGCCCGGCAGGATCAGTTTGCGCACCAGACGGATAATTGTAGTAAAAATCCCAGCACCACTCCGAGACATTGCCACTCATGTCGTATAGGCCAACGCCGTTTGATTGGAAACCACCAACGGGAGCAGTGGACACATAGCCGTCGTTTTGGCTAACAATTTTCCAATTGTACCCACAATTTTTATCACAAAAATTGGCGAAGAGATACAACGTCGACTCAATGGACGTCCCCGCCCATTTTTCTTTTTTCCCTCCGCTGCGCGCCGCATACTCCCACTCCGCTTCTGTGGGCAGCCGATAACCGTCGGCAGTCCAGTCGACCGCCACTTTATTACCATTAATGTTATAAGCTTTGGTCAGGTTTTGTTTTTCGCTCAGCCAGTTGCAGTATTCAACGGCGTCGAACCAACTGACATTAATCACCGGGCGTTTACCCCTGCCCCCAACATCATCATCGGGTTTTTTTCTGCCGGTGACAGTGCAATATGCGTCATATTCGTCAAAGGTCACTTCTGTTTTTCCCAAATAAAAATCACTCAAAGTCACCTGATGAGCAGGCTTTTCTTGTTCAGCACCATCCCCAAAAATATCCCCCATATCAAATGTCCCGCCTTTGATCAGAATCATTTCTGGCATATGCAAATCGGGGTAAAGAATCTTGGGCAATAGCCAAACAGCCAACAAGAGTAAGAGCATGCCGCCATAGGTAAAATAATGCCGGCAGTAGAGTAAAGGTTTCGAATTGGCATGTTGATTGGCCCTGCCGCCACTTACTCTTTTCTCGATGACAGATAACAATGGCTGCGGATTCCTTCAAGCCATCCCCTTTTGGGGCGATTATACCCTCACCCCGCGAAAAGACGATATTCCCTTCTCAACGCCGGCCGATATAGCGCGTGTGCGCCGGCATATCGATGGTTCGGAACCTTTCCCCGCGCTCGGGCACGGAAGCCCCCTCCTTCAGGAGGGGGTTGGGGGAGGTAGAACCGGTGTATAAGCTACAGGACGACCCCATGCTGCGCTCGGGCCTCCTGCTGGCCGGCGCCAACCACTACTGGACCGCTTCAAAACCGCGAAGACGGCGTGCTGGTGGCTTACGAGGTGCGCGACCTCAACCTGCGCAACACCGAACTAGCCGTGCTCTCGGCCTGCCAGACCGGCTTGGGCGACATGGTGGGTAGCGAAGGGGTATACGGCCTGCAACGCGCTTTCCGCATCGCCGGGGCCAAATTCCTCATCGTATCCCTCTGGCAGGTGCCCGATACCCAGACGCAGGAACTCATGCGGCTGTTCTACGAAAACTGGGTAGACAAACGGGAGTCGCTGCGCGATGCGTTCAACCATGCCCAAACGACCCTGCGCGAGCAGGAACCGAACCCGTACATGTGGGCGGGGTTTGTGTTGATCGAATAGGTTTACTTTTGCTTAGAGGTGTCACCGCTCCTGCGTCGCGAGGACACCTCTAAGCATGCCAAACCAGAAATTGCAGCTGACGGAGTTGGATTTCAGCTGTTTATATCACCTCCCTGATCTTTCTCAAAAACACGGCTGCTACCCGTTCGTATCCCAGGTCGTTCGGGTGGATTTCATCGTCCCACTGGTTGTCGGCCACGCGGCCGCGCAGGTCGAGGTAGTGGACGTTTTTAAACTCGCCGGCTACCGATTTCAGCCGTTTGTTGAACTCGTCGATCATCAGGTGCACGACGGCGGTGCGGTCGCCTTCCCGCGCGATGTGTTTTTCATCAAAACGTTCGCCGATCCAGCTCGATTTTTTGACGCCGGGTTTCAGCGGGCGCGGGTAATCGTAGCTGTGCACCAGTACGGGAATACCGGGCCGCTCCTGGTTCAGGCGTTCAAATATCTGGCGGTAAATACCCTGGATTTTGTCGAGCATTTCAAAAAACGAATTCCGGAAAAAGCGGTCGGGGCGCTCGCCTTCGGGCGCGTTGTTGAAATGATCCTGGAAGAATTTGGGCATGTCGTCGCCGAGGATGTCGTTGCCGCCGCCGCTGAGCAGAATAAGGGCGGGTTTTACCTCGGGTAGTTTTTTAAATAAATCTCCTTCCTTGAAATAATGTTCAATGGTGTCGCCCGCCGCCGAAAGGCAATACACCGGGTAATGCCGGCCGATATTGTCGATAATATCGGTGAGCAGCGGATGCTGGAACCAGGAATCACCCTCGGCCAGAAACCTGGGCAGTTTCGGGTTTTTTGCCACCATTTTATCGTACTGCCTGTCGCGGCGCCAGTGTGCCCAGAAATTGCCGGCAGCCAGGGCCGCGCTCCACACCAGGCCTTTTTCGGCGGGTTTGATGTTTTTCTTTATCAGGAGCGCGCCGGTCAGGCCCGGCTTTTTGTCGAAATACAAACCGAGCAGAAAATGGGTCAGGTAGGGTGTGCCGGTTTCAGGGGCCACGGAGCGTTGCAGCCAGCGCATGTCCACCCGGTTGTATTCGGGGTTGGGAACCCGGACGCAGTAGGTTGCCGCGTTCCAGCCTTTGGGCATCGGCTTGGGTTTGGGTTTGCCGATGTTCAGGCTCCGTTCGCCGGCCGTTCTGAATGCCGAAATATCGCTCGGATCGGGCAAGGGTTCCAGTTGCAGCATGCCGGTGTCGAAGCGGTCCGAACTGATGATAAACTGCAAATAGCTGTCTGCCGCGGGGCGGTTGAACATCCGGGTGTTGTCATCCAGCGAGCCGGTAATGACTTCGCCGTGTTCCGCGAAAAGGAATTTGCTTTCTCCCGCATCCAGCAGGGTAGCGGTGTTAGCTTCGAGCAGGTCGGTGGTGTTGACGCCGAATTCGGGCGACAAATAGGCGGCGGCCACGTACAGGTTTCCGGGGGTTTGGTTGGTGAGCCGCACCTTGAAGCCGCCGGTCCAGTAGGCGCGCCCCTGGCCGTCTTTACCTTCCTGTTGCAGGTCTACCTGCAGGGTATCGCCCCTGAGGGCGAGCGGCCGGTCGTCGGGCGTCAGGAATTCAATTTTAAGGGCGGAGAGGGGCAGGGGCGTGTCGGCGTTGTTTTTCAGTTCGCGGGTAAAATGCCAGCGGGCGATCTGCTGCAGGTGCGCGCAGATACGGTCCGCGGCGTCGTCGTGGTCGGTGAGGGCGGGCAGTACGAGCGGCCGGAACCAGTCGTCCGGCCGGGTGAGGTAGAACATGTCGCCGAAGCTAAGCAGGTCGTAGTCGGTTTGTTTGGCCGATTCGGTCACCTCCACCCAGGGTTGCATGGCGGGGGCGTTGAGGGCGTCGAGCAGTTCCTGGGCTCGGTCGGGCGCGGCGTCTTTGTCGATGAGGCGTATGCGCAGGCGGCGGGTGTCGAGGTTTTTAACGCGGGCGGTCATGGTGGCCGCAGACAACTGCTTGCGCAGTTCGGGGGCGAAGGCCACTGTGGCGTGGTCAAGTTCGGCTTTGGTGATGCGTCCGGTATGCCATTTATTATCCAGGCCCTGCACTTCCACGGTAGTGTGGCCGGGTTTGACGCGATGCAGTACGCCGAGGTTGAGCAGGTAGCCGCCGCGTCCGTCGGGGTCGAGCCGGCCGGTGGCCGAGGAGGCATCGGGTGTTTTTTGCAGAAAACCGGCGTTGGCCAGGCGGGCGGCTTTGGCGGGCGTGTAAATTTTAGGCCGTTGGCTGAAGCGGTAACGGATCTGGTTGCGCACGCGGCCCACGAGGTCCTGGTAGGTAATATGGCCGGCCGTTTCGCGCAGGATACGCAGCAGGTGGGCGGTGAGCACGCCCTGGCGTTTGCCGTCGATAAAGTCTTCCAGTGCCGGTTCGTTGCTTTCGCAGGCAGCGATCTGCACGTACTGACCCTCTGGGAGGAGCGCGGCAAGACCTTGTCCGGCAAATGTTTGCGGCGCTTTTTGCTTGCCGAATATAAAATCGGACCAGGGCCGTACGGGGAACACCAGGTCGACCTGTTTGCGGGTGGCCGCGGGTTTGAGCGCGGCGCGTGTGTTGTCGCCCGAGTGGCAGCAGTCGAAGATGCTGAGGATGTGGGCGTTGGTTTTGTCGCTCAGTTCGGCCAGCAGGTAGCGGAGTTCCTTGTCGGCCAGGATGAATTTGGCGGAGCGCTTGTCGGTGTAGTAGCACACGATGCCTTCCAGGCGGCCGTCGCTTTCGGCGGGCCACAGTTCCGGATCGGCTTCTTCGACGCCGCCGTGACCGGAATAGAAAAACAGTACCGAATCACCGGCTTTGGCTTTGCCCAGGTGCTCACGGATACCCTTTATGATGTTGGTTTTGGTGGCCTGTTTGTCATATAATTTCAGGGCGTTGAGTTGGAGCGCGGGGTCGTTTTTCAGGAAATCGTGCATGGCGTCGGCGTCGGCCACACAGCCGGAAAGTTTGGGGAACGACGCCATTTCGTCGATGAGGATGTCCTCTTCGTATTCGTTGATGGCGATGAAAAGGGCGTGGAGGGTTTTGGCGCCCGCGGCGGGTTTGATTTTTGTTTTGGGCATGGTGTATGGTTTTAGATTGCTTTGCAAAATTGGGGTTTTTGTTTGAAATGTTTTTTGTGTAACATCATCTGCGTGAAATTTGTCGGCGGCAAAGGCGGCAAATTTCATGCAGATGATGTTACACAAAAGTGTTTGCGTACGAAAATATGGGTGGTCAGGCAAAATTGTAGTCAGCCGTTCAACAAGCTGTCTGCCGACCATTTTCCACCGCCCGTTACCAGCACGACCAATGCCAGTCCGATGGCCAACAGGTGGTATTCGTAACCTTCATAATACGGTTCGGGGTTTTGGCCGTACCAGTCCATGAAAAAACCGTGTTGCCAGTGGGTGGAAAAAATGATCCCCAGCATCAGCACAATCATGGCGAAAGCCAACAGGCGGCTGCCGATACCGGCGATCAGCCCAAGCGATCCGAAAAATTCGATCATAATGACCAGGAAACTGATGATCCAGGGCAAATGCCGGGTTTCGGTAAAATACTGCATGGTACCCGTGTAACCGAAGCCGCCGAACCAACCCAGCAGGTGTTGGGCGCCGTGTGGAAGGATAACCAGGCCGAGCACGACCCTGGCGATGAGTCCCGGCCATTCGTTGTTTGTTTGAATGAGTTGTTGAAACATTGCGAAATTTTTTTGAATGAAATTTTCCGCAAAGTTGCCGGGGAGCATTTCTGCCGGGCATTGATGTAGTTTAAGAAAACGATCAGCGTCCGGACCATTGCCGGCGTATCCGGCTCAGAAACTCCGGGGTCATGCCCAGGTAGGCGGCAATCTGGTGTTGCGGTACCCGTTGTTCGATGTTCGGGTACCGGCCGATAAATTCCAGGTATCGCTCTTCGGCGGTCTGACTGAGTTTGGCCAGGACACGCTGCTGGAGGGCGATAAACGCGTTTTGCACGATGATCCGGTAAAAACGTTCGAAGGCGGGCGCTTCGCGAAACAATTGTTCCAGGCCCGGTTTGTCGATCACGAGTAACGTGCAATTTTCCATCGCTTCGATAAAAAACTCGGCGGGTACTTCCCGGACAAAACTCCGCATGTCGCCGATCCACCACTCTTCCACGGCAAACTGGATGATATGCTCTTTCCCTTCGGTGTCGATGGCATAGGCCCGCAGGCAACCCTGCACGACGAAGTGTTCCGTCCGGCAAACGTCGCCGGCTTGCAACAAAAATTCCCTTTTTTTCAAATTACGTGCCTGGAAACGCGTCCGTACGGCATCCTGTTCCGGTGCGGAGAGCGAAACCTGGCGGGTAATATGGCGGAGCAGGAGGTCGTGCATGGTGTTTCAATGAGGCGACTTTGCCCTACACGCTCATCGGATCCACTTTATCCGCTTCCACCCCGTATTTTTTCATAAAGTCCTGCACGGCCTTGTCGTTTACCTTGCCCTGTTTGTGCAACAGGCGCACGGCGGCATAGGCTATGTACCGCGCGCTCACTTCGAAGTAGTCGCGCAGGTTGTCGCGGCTGTCGCTCAGGCCGAAGCCGTCGGCGCCGAGGGCGATGAATTCCTTTGGCATCCAGGGCGCCAGGCAGCCGGGGGTCATTTTCACCCAGTCGCTGGCGGCCACGAACACGCCGGATTCGCCCGCGAGGGTTTGTTGCAGGTAGGACACCTGTTCCGGCTGGCCGGGGTGCAGCAGGTTGTGGCGTTCGCAGGCCTGGGCGTCGCGGTAGAGTTCGGTCCAGGAGGTGGCGCTCCACACGTCGGTGCTGACGCCTTCGCTTTCGAGGATTTCGGCGGCTTTCAGTGCCTGATCCATGATGATGCCCGAAGCGAGCAGGTGGGCCTTGATGCCGGCTTTGGCCGCTTTTTTCTCCGATTGCCGGAAGCGGTACAGGCCGCGTTTGATGCCTTCTTCCACTCCGCCGTCCGGCGGAATGGGCGGCATGGAGAGGTTTTCGTTGTACAGGGTGATGTAGTAAATCTTGTGTTCGCCGTCGAGGTACATGCGTTTGATACCGTCGCGTACGATCACGGCCAGTTCGTAGGCAAAAGCCGGGTCGTAGCCGACAACCGCGGGCACCGTTTGAGCGATCAGGTGAGAGTGGCCGTCCTGGTGTTGAAGGCCTTCGCCGTTGAGCGTGGTGCGGCCGGCAGTACCGCCGAGCAGAAAACCTTTGCACATCATGTCGGCGGCGGCCCAGATCACGTCGCCCACGCGCTGGAAGCCGAACATGGAGTAGTAAATATAGAAGGGAATGGTGGGGATGCCATGCAGGCTGTAGGCGGTACCGGCAGCCGTAAAGGAAGCCGTGGCGCCGTCTTCGTTGATGCCTTCCTGCAGCACCTGGCCGGTTTTCGACTCTTTATATTTAATAACAGAAATCCCAATTTCCAGCGGAGTGTACAGCTGTCCTTTCTGGTTCCAGATCTGGGCGGAGTTGAACAGGGTTTCCATGCCGAAGGTCTGCGCTTCGTCGGGCACGATGGGCACGATGTATTTTCCGATTTCGGGCTGGCGGATGAGTTGGGTCATGATGTCGACCATAGCCGCCGTGGTGGAAAAGGTTTTGCCGCCGGCGGATGCGCTGCCCTGTAGTTGTTTGTCAAAAACGGCGAGTTCGGGTAAGGGAAACTTCGGATAATCTTCCGAACGGTCCGGGATATAGCCGCCGAGCGCCAGACGGTGTTCTTTGAGGTATTTCGTAGCGGGGTCGTCGGGGCCGGGAAACCAGAATTTGGCGGCTTTGGCCTCTTCGTCGCTGATGGGTATCTGGTAGCGGTTTTTGGTTTCGATCCGGCTGTCGGCGCTGAGGTCTTTCACCTGGTGGGCTTTATTCTTGCCTTCGGCGGCTTTACCCATGCCATAGCCTTTTACCGTTTGGAAAATGATGGCCACCGGTTTATCGGCCCGGATGGCGCGTTCGTAAGCGGCGTAGATTTTCAGCGGATCGTGTCCGCCGCGGCGCATTTTTTTCAGTTGTTCGTCGGTATAATCGGCCAGCAGGGCGGCAATGCGGGCATCGTCGCCCACCAGTTTTTTGCGTATGCCTGCCCCGTCGAGATTGGTCATTTCCTGGAAGTCGCCGTCGACCATGCTTTCGAGGCGGGCCAGCAGCACGCCTTCCTCGTCTTTTGCCAAAAGTTCGTCCCACTCGGTGGCCCACAGCACCTTGATCACTTCCCAGGAGGCGCCGTAGAAGTGGCGTTCCACTTCCTGGATGATCTTGCCGTTGCCGCGCACCGGCCCGTCGAGGCGTTGCAGGTTGCAGTTGATCACGAAGATCAGATTGTCCAGGTTCTCCCGCGCGGCCACGCCGATGGTGCCGTAGATTTCCGGCTCGTCGATTTCGCCGTCGCCGATGAAATGCCAGACTTTGCCGCCGTTTTGCGGTTTGAGGCCGCGGTTTTCGAGGTATTTCACAAACCTGGCCTGGTAAATGGCCGTCATGGGACCCAGACCCATACTCACCGTGGGCGCCTGCCAGAAATACGGCATGCGGCGCGGGTGCGGGTAGCTGGACACGCCGCCCAGCAGTTCCTGCCGGAAATTGACGATACGCTCCACCTCCATCCGGCCCACCCACACGGCGCGCGAGTAGATACCGGGCGAGGCGTGGCCCTGGAACATGAACAGGTCGCCGCCATATTCGGCCGTGCGTTTGCGCAGGAAGTGGTGGTACAGCACCTCGAACATGGTGGCACAGGTGGCGTAGGTGGCGATATGCCCGCCGAGCGCCAGGTTTTTGTCCTGCGCCTGCAACACCATCGCCTGCGCGTTCCAGCGGATCACATTTTCGATGCGCTGTTCGATGTCGAGGTCGCCGGGATAGGCCGGCTGCTCGTCGGCGGGAATGGTGTTGCGGTACGGCGTATTGAGCGCCGGTCCACCGTTGGCCACGCCGTTGCGCGCCAGCAGGTAACGCAGGCGCTGGAATAATTCGGCGCTCCGGCCCCGGCCATGCGCTTCAATGACTTCTTCGAGGGCTTCGAGCCACTCTTCCTGTTCGATACGCCAATCGTCGAGTTGGATGTTATTTCCCATGTTGATCTGTTGATTTGTTGATCCGTTGATTTGTTGATTTGAGGGCCCTGCGCGTAGCCACTCAAATCAACAAATCAACATTTAGTGGGGGGCAAAAGTAGAAGATTTGCCAGGGATTTTAACCTAAGCGGGATGAAAAGGTTCAGGCGCTTAACTGAAAAGAAATAACCCTGCAACCTACCCCCGTCCTACCCCCGTCCAACCGGGCCTAAAATTTTTGTTCACATGACACAATTACTGGCCCAATCCCGTTTGAAAACCTTTGACATTCCGCACAAAGGCTTGCGCAACCTGCTGTCGCAGGTCACCCTGCTTGCCGGCGCCACTGATTTCACCGACAAAGCACAGATCTCCCGGCTGCACCAACTGGGGCGCGATTTGTTTTTCCTGCTCAGCGAACACGCCCACGACGAAAACACGGTTATGCTGGCCGCCCTGAACCAGCGCCAGCCCGGCGCCGGCGACCACAATGAAGCCGAACACGAGATCATCGAAAAGCAGCAGGCCGAATTGGAGGAAATGCTCGAAACGCTCGTCGCCAAAGCCCAAAACGGCGAAGAGGTGGATCACCTGGCAGAGCGCTTTTATTTCGACATGAACCGCTTCCAGAGCGGCTACCTGCTGCACATGCTGGAAGAAGAGGAGGAAACCCAACGCCTGCTCTGGAAACACTTCAGCGATGCCGAACTGATTGAAATGCGCAAACAGATCATCGGCCGCATGGCGCCGGCCACGTTGTTGCAATGGTTCCGGTTCGCGGCGCCCTACATGGGCCACGCTGCCCGCCTGCAATGGCTAAGGCCCGTAAAAGCCGCTGTGCCGCCGCCGTTTTTTAGTCAAATTATGGAAACGTTGGAAGTAGTGCTGACGGGGGCAGAGTTCAAGCGGCTGCAAGCAGAGCTTGGCGGCGGGCAGTGATACGAACACCGGGAAGCCATGTCGGGCGCAGGTTAATGGATATTCAAAAAGCGACTCAAAACTTGCATCTCCGCGGCAAAAAACGTCCTGTTAATCCGTGACCATCGCCCCTGGCATCAAACTATTTGTCACTCCCCGGCGCCACCACCACAGCCCCGTCATTATTCCGTACGAACACAAACACCGTCTTTCCGCCAACCACCACCGGCCGTATGCGCCGCACCTGTCCTTTGATGCGCAAATCGCCAAGCGGGAACGCTTCCATTTTGCCGCCGGGGCCGATGCGGAGCACGTTGCCGTAGGAAGCGTCGTAGCGGCCCATTTCGATGTTGCATTCGTAGAAATTGCCGCCAATGAGGACGCCGCCGGCATCTGATACCCCGGCGGCGTTCACGGTACTGAATTGCAGCACGTCGGGCAGGGGATGCGCTTTGAACGTCAGATTGCCGGTGTTTTCAAAATACATGCTTTCGAAGGTGTTCGCTTCCCGTAAAACGGCTTTGGCCAGTTTTTCCTTTCCAAAAAGGTCCTGGATGGAGGCCTTGGCAAATTCCTTTGAAAAGAGGTATTTTTTCTTCAGCATGGGCAGGGCCTTCATCATTTCGGCGTAGTTGGCAAAGGGGATTTCCCGGCCTTTAAGGTAATAGGTCAGCACCTGCTCGATCTGGCCGTTGCCGTCGAAATCGCTGACGTACATGCGCACGGGCGTTTCGGGCGTGGGTTTGAATTTGGCGTTGCGCCCCAGATTGCCGGCCAGGATGTCGAGGTCGCCGTCGCCGTCGAAATCGTGGGGCAACACCATGTTCCACCAGCCCTTGCGCTCGTCGAAGGTGCGTTTTTCAAACGTGCCGCTGTTGTTTAGGAAAATAGTGACAGGTTCCCATTCGATGGCCAGCACCAGGTCGGGGTCGCCGTCGGCGTCGATGTCGGCCCAGGCGCCGTTTTTCACCAGGCCGGCATCGCGCAGACCCATTTTTTCCCCCACATCTTCAAACACACCGTTGCCTTTGTTGAGCAGCAGGGCCGATTTGGGCGTGATGCCGTAGTTCCAGGGTACGGTGCGCGCGCCGAAGAAAAGATCGACCAGGCCGTCTTTGTTGAAGTCGGCGGGCAATACGCAGGAAGCGGTCATATAGATGCCCTTGAAGTCGAGGCGCCGGAAGTTGCCGTTGCCCTCGTTGAGATAAGCCCGTTGCTTCATGGCCTCGTCGGTATTGCGGAATTCGTTGCCGCCGGCGGCGATCACGATGTCGGTGTCGCCGTCATTGTCGAGGTCGGCAAATACGGCGTCCACGTCTTCGAAGAGGCTGTCGTTCCGGATGACTTCCGGCGTTTTTTCAAAAAAAGTGCCGTCGGGTTTTTGATAAAAGAGGGCGCTTTTTTTGCGTTTGGCGGAGCCGAAAAACACGTCCTGCAGGCCGTCGCCATTCAGGTCGCCGACCGCCAGAGCCGGGCCCTCGGAGGAGACCATGTGCGGGATGAGGAACTCCCGGTTGAACTCGACAAAGGGATTTTCCTGGTGTTTGAAGTTCAGGCGGGTTTGGGCGGTTACGTCGTTAAAACGATAGGGAATGGTGGGCTTTTTCCGCAGGTTTTCAAAATTGAAACGGGGCAGACCGGGTTTCCATTCGAAGGCGGATGTTTTGTTAAAAACCGAATTGTCGAGGCGCTGGCAGGTATTGTCAGGCCATATCAGCAGGATGGAATCCGCGGCTGCCAGGTCGCCGATGCCGACGTGCAGGTTGGCGAGCGCGCTGGACTGGTATCCGCGCACGGGGAAATTGTCGGCGATAATTTTCTCTTCTTTTTTAAAGACGACCACCCGCGCGCCGACGGCCTGGATGTTGGCGGGCGAGCCTTTCAGTTTCAGGGAAAGGTAAGCGCCGCCGGTCGTTTTGTTTTCCGTGTGCAGATTTTGATATATGAATGGTTCGTCTTCCAGGTTGTTAACTGCCACGTCGAGGTCGCCGTCGTTGTCGAGGTCGGCGTACACGGCGCCATTGGAGAAGCTGGGCAGGGCGTCTGCGATCTGTTTGTCGAGGTCGGTAAAAGTGAGGTTCCCGTTATTGCGGTAGAACTTGTTGGGCAGTTTGATGGCGGGCATTTTTTCCACGACGGCGAGGTCGGATTCTTCCAGGTTGCCGGAGTTTTGTTTCCAGCGCACTTCGCTGTTGGCCCGGAAATTGGCGTAATCGATGTCGTTCATGCGCCGCTCGATGCCGTTGCTGACGAACAGGTCTTTGTAGCCGTCGTTGTCCAGGTCCATGAAAAGGGAGGCCCAGGACCAATCGGTGGCGTGCACGCCGGCAAACATGCCGATCTCGCTGAAGGTCGGCACGCCTGAATCCCCGGCATCGCCGTTGTTCAGTTGCAAGGTATTGCGGGCGTTTTGCGGGTGGTAACCATAACTCAGTTTGAACTGGTAAATGCCGTATTCGTCTTCGCCCAGCGAACTTTTAAGGATATAGGGGTCTTCGGGCAGCATATCGAGCGAAAAAATCTCGCTCCAGCCGTCGTTGTTCACATCGGCGATGTCGACGCCCATGGAAAACTGGCTGGTGTGCATGGTTTGCTCCGCGAGCACTTCTTTGAAGGTTCCGTTGCGCTGGTTGATGTAGAGGTAGTCGTTTTCGTGGAAGTCGTTGCCGATGTAAATGTCGGGCCAGCCGTCGAGGTTGATGTCGCCCGCGGCGATACCGAGGCCGTAGCCGATGACGCTGCTGTTGATACCCGACTGCATGGTGACTTCGGTGAACTTACCGCCGTCGTTGCGCATCAGTTTGTCGCCTGAAAGGGGGTGCTGGGTGCCCTGGAAGGTTTTTTTCTGTCCGAAAGTGCCGTTGGCGTGTACGGAGTGGTTGAGTTGGAACATGTCGAGGTCGCCGTCGAGGTCGTAGTCGAGAAAGGCGGCCTGGGTGCCGAAGCCCGTGAGGTCGAGGCCGTAGGCAATGGCTTCTTCCTCAAAAACGGGTACGCCGTCGCGGATGCCCTGGTTCACGAACAGGAGGTTTCGGCCTTTCACCGTCAGGAAATCGCCCACCTGGCTGACGTAAATATCCAACAGGCCGTCGTTGTTGATGTCGACGACGGAGGCGCCCGCGGACCATTTTGTCCCTCCCGCGGCAGAGGCTGCGACGCCGGCCTGTTCGGTTACATCTTTGAATTTAAGGCCGCCCTGGTTGAGAAACAGTTTGTTTTCCGCCATGTTGGCGGTGAAATACAGGTCGACGAGCCCGTCGTTGTTGAAGTCGCCGGCCGCCACGCCGCCGCCGTTGTAAAAGTACATGTATTCCAGGGCGTTGAAGGCGAGGGTGGGCTGGAGTTTGTTTTGAAAGTCCAGCCCGGTGGCGTCTTTGCGCAGCAGTTGAAAGGCGGCTGGGCCCGAATCTTTCCGGGTGCAGTGCAGCATGCAGAGCATGAAAAAGGGGACAAACAGGAATACGCTTTTGTGCCAATAGGAATGGCTCATGGTTGTGTCGTTTATGTTGTGTGGGCGGGCTGTCGGCGTTTGGTGCTGGTGGACACACTTCTGGACATTTCGGTTTAGGGGTTGTGCAAAAAGTCAGTACTCCGGATAACTGCCGAAAGTTGGAAAAATATTATTCGTTATCGTGCAGACTTTCCAAGTTTTAAAAACTTGGAAAGTCTAAAACCGCGACGAAATCGAAATACTATTTTCCAAACTAATGTTGATTTTCCTGTGCTCCGACTTTTTGCACAACCCCTAAACCGGCATCAACAACAATCAACAAAATAATGGATGAAACATGGCTACACATCAACCCGACGCGCCTGGCGGCGGCGAAGGCTCCGGCGCCATTTTCGGCAAACAGATCTTACTGCTGGCATTGGTCTGCATTGCCGGCGTTATCGTGTACAAGACCTTTTTCGGCGACGGCGCCTTGTCCAACCTGATACAAGACCCGAAAGCAGTTCAGCTGACTTATGTGCCCTCTGATTTTCAGCCGAACCTGAACGAAGAGTCCACCCTGCAGATCATTTCCCAGCCGGAAAAATACCGCGACGAGTTTTACGACCTCGTTTACAACTTCAACGTGTCGCTGCTGTACCACGTGGCCAACCGCATGGCCCTGCCCGACAGCCTGAAGCGCCGCCTCGAACCGGAATACCGGAAGCATCACGATTATCTGAAAACCCTGTATTTCAACGACTTTGTAGCCTTGAAGGATACCACGGCCGTCATGTACGAGAACTGGTATAACGACAATGCCAACCAGGCCGTACAGATTTTTAACGAGGTGGCCGGCAAATACACCTGCTTCTTCGTCACCCAGATCATGGCCACCTTGCTCAAGGCAAATGGCGGCCGGCTTATGGCGAAAGGGAAAAGCGTGGACAATCCTTGCGGTATTGCGCTGAGTGAAGGACTTAAACCAATGGTGGAACGCCTCCAGACCCGCGCGGCCATTATGGATTTCAGCGCCTCGCGCGGATTGCTGAAAGACAAGGTGCGGAAAGGCATCGCCGAACTCGCTACCTACGAACTGCGCAGTCGACTGGGATTAGACAAAACCTTGTCGTACAAAATATTTGGCCTTTCCATTTCCGAAACCGACATCCGGGTGGAGGCCATCAGCGTTATTAAAGCTGGCTTTAAACTCGATCAGCGTTTTGACGTCACTTTCAGCCCTAAAAAAGGCATTGTATACGTCACGCTTCCCCCGCCCACCATTCTTTCTCATGAAGTATACCCCCGCGTAGACAAACTCGACGTGGGCTTTTTAGCCGGCATCAGCGGGGAAGAGATGAATAAAAACTTCAACGAATTGCGCCGGCAGTTTCGCCAGGATGCCCTGGAGAATGAACATGTGTTGGACAAAGCCAAGTTGCGCGCCGACAGCGTGATGCAACTCATGCTCGGCCCGATGGTAAAAAGCATGGGCAGGAAATACAAACTGCAACTTCGGTATCAGGAAGCGCCGGAGGTGCTGACGGAAGATGAATTGCGCCGGCGCGGGGAGACCGGTACGACAACCAAGCAGAGCGCGCCGGCGGCGAAAAAGGAAAATAATAAGTTTATTCCGCAGTGATATTAGGCCCACTAAACTCAACGCGCCACCAATAACTTTCCCCAATATGCAGTTTGTCCCACGCGCCACCTGCACCAATAGATGCCCGCCGGCAGCTTATCCACCCAAAGGGTCGCCATTGTATCCTGCCCGGTTTCCGTTCTGATCAAGCGACCGCCGGCATTGAAAACCTCAATGCGGCCGGCGCCGCCAGTAGCATCTTCAGGCAAACGTAAAGTGACCTGATCCTGCGCCGGATTTGGGAAAATCTCCAATTGCCGGGCCCGAACCGAAGGTTCAAAAACAACCACGGTTTGTATTATTGTATGCACGGTATTGGTGACAACAGCCGGATTAAAATCGAAATATATATGCGCCGTATTGGCAATATTGGCGCCCGGTTGGAGGCCGGAGCGCAGGTGGGCGGTAAACTGCACGAAACCCTGGCTGCGCAGGCTGTCCGTGGAGGCGGGGCTAAGGGAAATTGGATTGAATTTGAACACTAATACCCGGTTATCCTCCATACTCCAGGTGTAATTATGGCTGGCGTATGTCACCCGGAGGCTGCCCGGATCGATGGCATCGCTCAGGGTGTCCCGGATAGTGATAAAGTCGGTAGCAATATTGCCGAGATTCTGGAACCGAATAGTATAGATTAATTCACTGTCGTCGGCCTCCTCCAGCGGCAAGGCATGGCGGGATACGGCCTTGTCGTTCGGGTCGTAGGAAGACACCACGGTCGCATCGATGATGGCGGAATTGTTGCTTAAATCCACATCGGCGCCACCTGTGGCTTCAGCCAGCAGGTGTATTGGCGTTCCGGGGGGTACGATGGCTGTGCGCACATGGATCCGGTATTGCTGTGCCCACAGGGGTTTCAGGTTGTCGTACCACCAAATGAGGGTATCGCCCGATTGCATGTCAGGTTGCGGGGTAGCTGACAGCAAGGAGAGCAATGAGTCCAACACCAGTTTGAACTGCCCGTTTGCCGCTAAAGTGCCCACGTTTTCCAGCCGTGCATGCAGGGTAGTCGCATAGCCGGCCCGGAAGGCGCCGGCCGCCACGGCATTTACGGAAATATCGTCGATGGCGCCCTGCGGTTGAATGGCAAAGCGCAGGGGCTGGGTATTACCCGAAGTGACCGGTTGCCAGGGCGGAACGGCCTGGTAATATTTAGGCACGGTATTCACCCGAAGCGTATCGGCGCCCGGTTGTATCAGCAGGGAAAAGTTCCCATCGTTGTACGTCGTCCCGATGGTACCGCTTTGAGCCGCTTGAACGGTCTGGCCGTTTAACCCTTGTTCGGGATAGTTTTGCTGATTATTTGCGTTCAGGTCGAGAAACACCTGACCATTGATTTGTTTAAGCCCATCCAGCCGCCAGCGGTAACCGGGAATGTACACTACATCACCACCGGCGGTACTGTAATTGAAAGTATCCAGGGCATTGAGGTTGTAGCCCGGTTTGGGTGGCGGCAAGGTCAGCCAGGTTTGGCCCAGATCGCGGGATACATAAAGCAGGTTGTTGCCTGTGGATAACAGCAATGTGCGACCATGCAGGCGAACGCGGTATATGCCATTCGTCGGATTTTTAGGCGCCGGCAAAGTGTCGAAGGATTGACCGCCGTCGGCAGACATGTAAATGCGGTCGGTCGCCACGTGCGGGAGCAGGAAGGTGTCGTTGACGATGACAAACTGACTGCCGATCGGCGGCATGGTATGTGGAAAGGTGTACTGTTTGTTCCAACTTAACCCACCGTCAGCCGTGACATACAACGATGAATCGCGCGTACCATAGAACCGGCCCCGCCAGCCCTGGATCATTCCCCTGAAGCCCGTTGAACTGATATTTGTCCAGTTGGCGCCGTTGTCCACCGACCGGTACAAGCGGTATTGCATAAGGCCCTCGGAGCCCAGCAGTGTATCTCCTTGTGCGGCAATGGAAACAAACTGCGCCGGATTTTTGGCGTGCAGCGCCCACTCGAAACGCTGGTTAGCCGGGCAACGGTACAACTCATTGCCATAAAGATTCATACAATAGTCGTAATTACCCCTCCGCCAGAATTGAAAGGGCAGGCATTCGCCGAGGCGTTGTTCCCAGGTAGTGCCATAGTCGGCAGAAAAAGCCGGGACGAGATTAGTGACGAACAAATGATCATCCCAGGAACGCATGTAAGTGTTTACAACATCTATGACACCTTCATTGGCAGGTTTCCAGAGGTCTTCGCCGGCTTTTTTACGCGCCACGCCATTGTATGAAGTGCCTATCCAATAGTTGCCGTTATCCGACTCGCCGATGGCGCGCATATAAATATTGGCGTGTGCGTACAGCGGTATGGTATCCCAGTTTTGCGGGGCGCCTTGCAGGCGGATCAGGTATTGCGACTGGGTCGAATCGACAGCATAAATATGGCGCCCCGACGAGAACAAACTGCCTTCTAGCCAGGGATATTCTTCCCAGTTGGCGCCCCAATTGCCGGAGCGAAATAATTTTTTTTCATTGGTGTGCTTCACCCACACCGCTCCGTTCAAACTTTTGACTTGCAAATTAGCCGAAGTCGGACCCGGCGTATTGGTTAACGGCAAGGGGAATTCCCAGGTATGCCCCGCATCCGGCGAATGGTAAATCCCTTTTTTAGCAGCCACCCAGAGATGCGAGCCGTCGGCATCTATATCAAAAGTTGTGCCCGCCACATCCTTGGGCCAATTGGGTAAGGGTTGAAATGCTCCGGCGCCATACTTGCGGTAAACCATATTCCCTGAACTCGTATATAACGTGTCGCCAATAAAGACTAATTTCCAGACGAGCAGCGGGGCCGTCTGCGGCATCTTTTGCCAGGTATTGCCCAGGTCGGCGCTTTCGTATACCGTATAATGACCCGAAGAATCCACATCACCGTTGTGGTACAGGCGGTTGTTGGCATAATTAGCCTCCACGAAATAATACCCGATAGCCAGGTAATCGAAATGACGAAGTTTCTGCCAGGAATCACCGCCGTCAAGACTGCGGTACAAGCCGTCGTAAAAAACCGCAAAGGGTGTGCCCTGTACAACTTTCAGGTCCAGCAAATTGTAAGGGTTGTTGGGCGGCGTGAAGCTTTCCCATTGCTGTGCAGGTAAAGGGACTGAAACCAAGCAGGCAACGAGCGTCAGGAATAAAAGCGTACAATGATTAGTCATTGGATCTGTTTTTGGTTGTATAAAGGGAAATCGCCCCTACCCTAGCGCCGCCCCGCCACCGGCTCTCCGCTTCTCAATACCCGCATCGCCTTCTCCACCGCAGGATCGTCGTCGTTCAGTACTTTATATAACCCTTCATCCTGAAACAGCGCCTTCCCGATCCGGGCCTTTAACTGAAGCCGCAATTCTGCCTGGCACCGGGCCAACTGTTTGTCGTTGCGCTTTACGCCCTGCTTTTCCAGGTAAGTCACGAATTCGTCCAGCATGGCATCATTTACCTGAAACTGCCGGACAAAGGCATCCGCCGCGGCAGGAAAACCGGAGCGATCCCGGCCTTCCATCCAGCGGGAAGCGAATTGAGCCAGGTGCTGACGGGCGTCGAAGAAATAATCGTTGGCGAAAGCCGTGTCGAGGGGGATAAAAACGTCGGGCGTGATGCCCCCGCCGCCGTATACCACTCGACCCAATCCGGTGTAGTATTTGGTACTGTCTGCCACAGTTATTTTCGAAACGTCGGATAACTCGCCGTTTTCAAGGCGGCGTTCGGCTTCGTGTTCATAATCCTTGTCGTTTTTATAAGCCCGTTGTATGCTGCGCCCGCTTGGAGTGTAATATCGGGATACGGTGAGCCGAAGCGCGCCGCCGTCGTTGAGCGGGTATTGTTCCTGCACCAGACCTTTGCCGAAAGACCTGCGGCCAATCACCCAGCCCCGGTCGTGATCCTGTACGGCGCCTGCCACAATTTCGCTGGCCGATGCAGAGCCCTCGTCGATCAGCACGGCTATGTTTTGAATGTTAAAACGCGCGCGACCGTTGCTTTTGTAATCGCGGCGCGCTTCGGTACGGCCCTGGGTATACACCAGAAGTTTGTCGTCGCCGAAAAACTGGCTGAGCAGTTCCGTCGCTTCGTTGAGATAACCGCCGGGGTTTCCGCGAAGATCGAGCACCAGGTTTTGCATGCCTTTTTCTTCCGCCAGCGGGCGAAGGGCTTCCATAAACTCCTGGTAGGTCTGGGCGCTGAAACGGTTGATCTTTATATATCCGGATTTATCGTCGAGCATATACGCCACGTCGACGCTGTGTACCGGGATGACATCGCGAACAATATTGAAATGCCGCGGGTTTTTTTCCACGCCGCGCAGGATGCCTATTTTGACGCTGGTGCCTTTAGGGCCGCGCAGGCGTTTAAAAATAGAGGCGTTACTGATCTTTACCCCTGCCACTACCGAATCCGCGATGGTAACAACCTTATCGCCCGCCTGGATGCCGGCCGCCTCGGAGGGGCCGCCCGACAAGGGGGTCACAACCTGGATCGTATCGTCAACGATCAAAAATTCGATGCCGATACCTTCAAAATTGCCACTCATGTCTTCTTCCACATGCTCCAGTTCTTCCGGGCTGATGTAAACAGAATGCGGATCCAGTTGCTCGAGCAGGTGGGTGATCGCTCCTTTTTTTACGTCTTCCAGGTTCACGGTATCCACATAGCGGGCTTCGATGTAGCGCATAATTTCATCCAATGCGCCGGCAGCCTGGCTCGCTTCGTGGCCTTTTGGTAAAAAACGCACATTTTCATCATACCGGGGCAGTTGCTGCCCGATAAACATTCCGACCGCCAGAATAGCGGCGAAAAGCAGGGGTAGTTGGAATTTAGGTTTGGGCGACGTCTGATCTGTCATGTTTTGGGCGACATTTTATTAAATCGCTAAATGGATTTATTTTTGATTTACAACTTTATAAAATAACAAACGTTTTTCAGCGATACAATTAATTTTCCTGCGCAAGCACTTTCTGCCCTATGACGGAACATCCGGAAATTGACCAATTGGACCGCCAAATCCTCGCCAAACTGGTGGAAGACGGTAAAATGCCCTACACCGATATAGCCAAACAACTTTTCGTGTCGAGCGGCACCATCCACGTGCGGATGAAGAAACTGGAACAACTCGGCATCGTAAAAGGATCAAGCCTGACGGTAGATTATCAAAAATTAGGTTTCGACATCACGGCGTTTCTGGGTATTCACCTGGATAAAAGTTCGTTGTACGACGACGTGGTGGATCATCTGAAACGCATACCCGAAATTGTGGAAGCCAATTAC
>CALEYM010000689.1 GCA_937926185.1 uncultured Bacteroidota bacterium
CTGAAAAAGGCGAACCGTATCATCACACTCACCTAAAATATTTCATTAAAAAATAAAAAAAGCATCCACCCCGTGCAGACGGGCACAGGGTGGATTTGGTGAAAAAATACTTAGTGAAGAATAATAACTTTACCAGGGCGCTGACCCGGCAAAGCGCCGGTTGTCGTGTACCAATATATACCTGCCGGTATCCCGTTCAATTCTATATGGGCAAAGCCCTGTTCTCCGGGCAGAACCATTGTCTTTACCGCCTGACCAAGCGAATTGAACAGGAGGAATGACTGTCCTTCTGCATTTCTTCCCCCGGCATATTCTACCGTTATTCCGTTAGTCGCGGGGTTGGGATACACCCTCAACACGGCCGGCGCCGGTTTGCTGGCCCGCTGGCCGCGTTCTTCCAGGCAGGCGGCTTCATCGTCGTACCATTGGGGCGTTTCCCAAGCTAAGGTCAGCAATGCCCGCGCCCGCAACACGGCCTCTCCTGCTGAAAGCGGGCACAGGGCCGCGATGGCTTCCAGGGTGAGGCTGTCCTGCGCTTCGATAGTGAATATACCGTGCAGCACGGTGCGCAGTTCGATGTCGTTTACCGTTTTTTCGTGATCCGCATAGGGTGTTTCTAAGTCGGGCAGATTGGCATTCTGAGTAAGCAAGGTATCGGCGGCTATTGCCCGCAACGAATCGATAATACCCAGCAGTACGGAGCGCGCCGAGGCCCACTGCTGGATCGCTGAACGCAACGCCGCGCGTTGTTCCGACAAATCCAGGCTGTCCTGTTCGTTCGTGTCAGGTGCATACAACTGAAATTCCAGATGGGCCAGACTGTCTAACCCTTCCAGTATGCGGCCCTCGTACAACAGCAGGGAATCCCGGTCAGCCCCACCCGGCGTCAGCGTCTGGCGCATGTCGGTTTGCAGGGCGGCGTAGGCGGCAATGCCGTTTGTCTGGGCAGAGGCCAGGAAAGCAGAGATGTCAGGGTTACCGGAATAGGGATTACCTTCTTCGATAATGCGTTCATAAAGCCGGCGTTGCGCCAGCCAGATGTTGGGGGATTGGTAGTCCGTGCCCGGCAGTTCTCCCCGCGCCGTTTCTTCGTCGAGCCACTGTTCAGGTTCGTCGTCGCCTAATTCGTCCACTTTAATACAGGCGCCCGGCACTGCAGGGCATGTATAGGAAACTATCGTATCTTCCACGTCTTCAAACCAGGCAAATGGATCCCACGTCTCTGGCAAAAATTCCGGGTTTTCCACCTTGTCGACAATGTATTTAGAAAAGTTAGCTACATCCGGTATTCCCAAGTGTTCGGCCATTGTGCCGCTCCCGGCCCAGCGGTTACCGCGGTGTATCTGTGGCCCGCTGATGGCGTCCGTGCCGTAGAGCAGGCCGGAGGCATTGTTTTGGAAGAGGTTGCCGGCGATGTCAGCTTGATTCTTGCCCATCAGTACGCCCGCCACGCGCAGGCCGGCGCCCGTGCCGTCGGCAAGGTTGCACAGCAGGCGGGCGCGGTCGGCGTGCAGGGCGTACAGGCCGGTGTGACTGCCGGCGCCAGTGACCGTGTTGCAGCTCAGGGTGTTCTGGTCGCCGGCGTTCAAGGCGATGCCGCGGCTGTCGGCCTGGCTGGTGTTAAGGCTGATATGATTGTCCCATACCGCGAGTTTTCGGGTCAGGTACAGGTTGATGGCCCGCGGGCCGTCATTCATGGTTACCTGGTTGCCGGCTATGTCGCCGCCCGTGAATAAAACCGGGGCATTGATACCGCCGCCTGGGCTTACCGCTATCATAAAATTGCTGCCGGTATTTATCCCTACCCCGGCAGCATTGCCTGCCATTTCGATAGTATTGTCTGTTATACCTCCTATGGCCTGGGGAGAAATTCCCTTCAAGGGATGGAGGGGAGAAGTATGCCGAAGTTCGATACCGCGATCCCGGGCATGTATCGTATTTTTTTTGTACGTGGCAAATTTGCCGTTGGTAGAAATGATACCATTGGTTACATTCATCATATCCGCTCCTTCCACGACGGCGGTTGCGTCGCGGGTTTCCACGCCGGTGTGACAATTTAGGAAAGACAACTGTAGCCCGTCGCCACTTATCACGTCGGTCAACCCCGCTTCCGCGTACACGGCTTTACCCGTGGTCGCCGTGGAATACTCCGAATATCCGCTGCCTTTAGGCGCCTGGGTAATATCCCGGAATACGGCGTTGCTCACCCGCAATTCCGTTAATTTCGCAATAATGCCGTATTTCAGGTTAAAAAACTCGTTTATGGCCAGGGAAGATGGGTCGTAATCGATATTGATACTGCCCGCGTCTCTGAGGTACACCCCTGCGAACCCTTTATCCAGCGGCAATGGCGATTGGCCGGAATAAGGAGGTCTTAGCCCGGCGCCCGTTGTGCCGAACCTGTTGCTCAGCAAAGTAATATGATGCGGCGGATTGCTTTTCGGAAAATCGAACAAGCGGGCGCCGACAGCAATGCCGATGTTATTGTCAAAAAAACGGCAGTTTTTTACAGTAAGCGCCCCGCTAAAGTAACTGATGGCCCGTTGCGCGTCGCGGATAGTCGTGTTTTTTATGTCGAACGTCGCATTGTCCAGTACCGATATTCCCTCCCACATCGTACTGCAGCCAGCTATCGTCGTTTGCGGCACATTATTACTTGATTTTACAATAGCATCATCCTGAATATATATTCCCGAACCGCTTGTAACGAGCATTAAGGGGGGTAATAAGGTTGTCGTAGTGCCCGAAATCAGCAGATCACCGGTCGCAATTACCGGGCTGGCGCTTTGAAAAGACGATATTGAGCCGCTTAAAGGAATAAACTCTTTAAATTCTGCGCTTACGTTTTTTACGATGGGCACGCCGAACTCCATATAGGAAAGGGTGGCTGTAACCCTAAGTTTATCATCATTGGCCGGCGGGCTTGTCGTGACGCCTGGATTATAGTCAAGCGTAAAATGAAAGGTCCTGGTTTCATTCGCGCCCAACGAAAACTGTTCTTCTACCGGTGGATTAGCCGTTGTATCCAAAATTCTAAGCTCGTTAAAATCTTGGTTTACCGTCAGCAGGTGATTAAAATCCTGCCCCGGGGCGTTTATATTCCAGTCATACATAGCGTCCTGATACCGGACCCGGAGCGTTGCATCGCTCAAACCGGAAAAACCCGCGATTATGGTTGTCGTAAAATTCGCTTTGCTCCGGTCTGGGTTCGAGCATTCTTTAGTCAGGTACCGCTGATCCGCTGACAAGGCCAGTGAAGAAGCCTCGGAGCATACAAAATTATCCGGATATTCGAACAACACCTCGTCGTCCCACTGCGAACAATTTGTAAGTGTAAATACATTGTTGTTCATATAGTTTTCGTTTTCGCAGGAAGAAAGGGAAACATTTGTGCCTGGCGGAGCGCACATCATGGTATTCTCTGCACAACAGGCAGCATTCAGATGTGCCAGACCCAGGGTGTGTCCGATTTCATGCGCTACCCTGTAATCGGGATTGGCGGCGTCATGTCCGTTCAAAATGACGACATGTTCCAACGGCGAACCAAAATCCAAATCGGTTCCATAACCGTTAGTAAATAAAATAATACAATCGAAAGGAACGCAGCTGAACTCATTTCTGAAAAATTCATTAACGGCAGTAGCGTGCGGCTCAGGATCGCTATTTATGGCCGGGGCTAAAGTTTCGGGGAAAAATATTCGTTTCATCAACAACTTGTACTTGAATACAAACGGCTTGTTCGGGTTATTGAACGCTTTTATCGCACTGTCCGCAATACTTATCGCCGCTGACCGCGAATAGGCTATATTTCCTCCATGCTCGTCAATT
>CALEYM010000690.1 GCA_937926185.1 uncultured Bacteroidota bacterium
CCCAAGTATCCAGGCTATGCAAAGGCAAAACCCGAAAAAAAACAGGTTACGGAAAAGGCCTGGTGTTCTGAATTTAGGAGCGACACGTTTGGGTTGGCTCTTTTTCATATCGAATCCCGGAGTTAACGACAGCGATAAATAATCATAGCCACGGACGACAAATACACCTCCCCGCATTGGCCGCCGGTATTAATAATTTTTGCTTTACCGACTTCAAGCGTATCAGGCCGGTATGCGGATATTGGCCGGCTCGGATCCCGGTGCTGTATCTGCCCGAGTATCTCAGCGTTCAACTTTTCGATATTTGGGATTTTGCTGTACCCGACATCTTCGCCATGTTCATCGGCAAAGGTTCCATTGCTAAATTTCCCGCACAGGAAATCGTTGATTGAAATTTCGAAGAAGACCATATCGGTAGCTTTGATTTGGATGAATAGTATTTGCCGTTAAGCCTGTTTTCTCAGGTATTTTCCCGAAACCCATTCCTGCCGGTTTGCAGCGATTCGGCACCAGTTATTCTTTTCCTCGTACACACGCAGGACGGCCCCGGTGGACGTGACATTTATCCGGCGACCGGACACATCCGGTTTGTCCCGGATATTGAGGTTATTGGTTGTCACGGTAGCATAGTAGACGACGGATAGCGGTGGCTGATCGGACTGATGGTCAAGGATCGCCTGGACATGCGGAAGGAAGTTCGTTTCCGCAGCTTCCACGGTGTTGCCGCCGAAAAAATTTGAGCCCGGGCAGGATTTGGTCATGCCGGCGCCGTTGGTGCGTTGGCCGGTCTTCAGGTCGAACCAGTGGTGATATACGACTTGATTGGAATTGACCGGGATTCTGAAACGCCGGCAAAGCGCCGCGGTTACCTGTAAAATAGCCTCGCGTTGCTCTGGCCGCATTTCATCGCCGCCAACATCAAAGTTGCCGATGTTCTCGATGCAGATGGAATGCGCGTTGAAACCAAAGATACAGGCCGGAGAAGCTTCCAGGTTCCTGCCGGTGACGATCATACCATCGGGGAAAATGCTGAAATGCTGGCCGATGTCCTGCCAACCGTTCATCAGGGTATGAAAATTCTGCATCCCCTTTTGCAGGGCGAAATGGTTTTTGCCGTTAAAGCCGGTATAATTTGGAGCGTAGGTGTGATGCAACTGTAAAGTGAACACCGTCCGGGCAACACTTTGTGCGGCAAGCCAGGCTTCAAATTCGGCCGGTGCGATTAGCGTAAAACCGTATTGCTTAGTCATATTGGGCGATTTTTCTGCAAAACAAAAAACCGGGCAGGGCGAAAGGCTGAAATTCTCCTCTGGGGGGCTTGATGTGCTCATGGCCTTTGAGCCCTGCGCCGGTGGTGTTTCTTGGTAGGTTATTGTTTGTTGTTGCAAATATGGCTCTTAAATAAATAATGAGCAACACTTTTCAGAAAAATTTCGATCCATTATCAAAGAGAAAAATTAGCGAGATTCAGATATTTTGCAGGGCATCAGTATTCACGCGCCCCGGTATTCGGGGTAGCGCCGTGCCAGACCACCATTTTTACGTTTGGCATACTGCTGGCTGCCGAACGCCTCCACTGGTACCTGTATTTGATCCCACTGCTCTGGGCGTTCATCGGAACGTCGGCCGCATTTGTGTTGGGGGTACGGGAAGATTTCGGGTTGGCGGCCGCTGCTATCGTTTTTGTTAGTTTTAAGTTTTCGCGCCGCTTTTACAAAGCCGCCTAAACTGCCACAAAGAGAGACAGACCATTTATTACACCTTGAAAGCCGAATATTTGCCCGTCATTTGTCCTTGGTTTGCGCACATTACGGTGAAGCCTGTTTGAATCGCTAAATAATCGCAACATGAAACTTGAAAATTCAGCGCCGCTTGCCGGCCTCTTCACGGCGATTGCCTCGTCGCTATGCTGCATCACTCCGGTCGTGGCGTTTCTCGCTGGAACCAGTAGTATGGCTTCTGCTTTTTCGTGGATCGAACCAGCACGGCCTTACCTGTTAGGTGTAACTGCCTTAGCCCTGGGCTTTGCCTGGTATCAAAAGTTGAGACCCGTACCGGTGGACGATTGTGGCTGCAAGCCCAGCCATAAACAGCCGTTTATACAAACC
>CALEYM010000691.1 GCA_937926185.1 uncultured Bacteroidota bacterium
AATATTTTTTTTCGAAAATATTTCGCGTCTGCATGTTGGGTAAAAGCCAGCAAAGGCAGGGCATGGCGCCGGCATTCAGCTTCGCCCCATGCGCCGGTGTCGTATTTTTCCTGCAAATCTTGCCATTTTCGGATAAACCGCTTTTTGCTGCGCTGTGAAAGCCGGAGATAATATGGAAAAACCAGGTAGCCGAGAAACGGGATGCCCCGGGAACAGTAATTCAATAACGGCGGTTTAAGTACGCATTGCAAGTATGTTTCCACAAAGTCCTGGACAGCCCGACGCGCATTCTTCAACACATTTTTGTCGTCGTGCCAGAGGATCATATCGTCCATATAGCGCACATAAGCCCTTATTTTCAACGTTTCTTTTATAAAATGATCCAGGCCTGAAAGATAGTGGTTGGCAAAGTATTGGCTGCCCAGGTTACCTATAGGAACGCCACGTCCCTCATTGCCATCTGAACGGTAACTGTCAATTAGCTGATAAAAAACAGTCAGCACCCAATGATCCTTTATCAACCGGTGAAGCTGGTTTTTTAACGCACCATGATGGATGGAGTCGAAAAATTTCTGCACATCCAGTTTGAGGAAAAAACGGTATCGGCGGGTGTAAATCCTGGCCCGGGCGAGTGCAGCATATGTACCCTTGCCTTTCCGGCAGGCGTAGCTGTCGAAAATTTGCGCGTGTTCAAAAAAAGGGTGGCAAATGTTCATCAGGGCATGGTGCAACACCTGTTCTTCAAAAGCAGGGGCGCAGATACGACGTTCTTTTGGGTCGAAAATTTTAAAAAACCGGTATCGGCCCGTTTCCACGTTGCCATCCAAAATTTGCTCCTGTAAACGCCGCAAGTTTTGCTCCAGGTCACGCCCGTAGCGCCGTACTTCCCAAGCATACGATTTACCTTTGCGCGCTTTCCAAAACGCCGGGCGCAGATTGTCTATGTCGGCTACCTCCGCTACAAGGTTATTTGCCCGTCGCATTGTTATCGGTTTCGATAAAAAATTTGCCGTATTTCTCCAGTCTTTTTTCGCCGATACCTTTTATAGCTTTCATCTTTACCAGGCTCAAATCTTCTATCCTGGCTATTGCTGACAACTCTTCATCTGTAAAAATAGCATAGGCCGGCACATCTTCATCCTGCGCCAGGCGTTTCCGAATCTCGCGCAACTTGGAAAAACGCTGGAATGTGACCTCGTCGAGTACCTTTTTGTAATCGACTTTTTCTTTATCCGGCGCCGTACCATCGATCCAGGTAACGCAAAAACACCAAAAAGCGCTTCCGTTGGATACCACCATCTGCTTTTCCAGTTGAATCACTTTTTTTGTGCGCAGAAAAACATTCAAGTCTTCGTTTATGGCTTCGCCACCCAAAATGGGCACGGTTATTATTTTTATTTGCATGTGCGAAAGGTCATTTAATTTTTATATAATTGGTAGTACAAGTCGCCAGCGATTCTCGCTATGCAATTATACCTTGCTCCGCCAGGTTTTGTGCATGGGTAACGGGAGGATTAGGGGTTGTGCCAAAAGTCCGTGAATCAAGATGTCTTAATTATTGAGCGAAATATTGTTTTGATTGCGTCGCGGTTTTAGACTTTCCAGGTTTTTAAAACCTGGAAAGTCTGCACGGAAATCGAATAATATTTGGCCAAGTTGCCAGCCAATTCCGGCGTATCGACTTTTTGCACAACCCCTTGCCGGCGCTGATGCACAAAACCTGGCGGAGCAAGGTATAATTGCCATGCGACAGACCGCGAATCGTTGACAAGTCACTCCCCTTGCGGGCGTCGCTCGTCCCTCGCTCGCCTCGCCGGGTCGCCACCTCATTCTTGCCCACAGGAAGGGCCGGCAGAACAAGCCCCCTAAACTGGAAGGGAAGCCAACACGAGGCGGAAGCCGAAATTGCTGTTGCGGAGCGCAGGCGTGCTGAGGTCGCGGACCGTGGAGCGGCAGTACTGAGCGTCGTCGATCCAGCTGCCGCCGCGCCGCACGCGGTTGATGCCCCCTTCCGGGCCGCGCGGGTTTTTCACAGTTCCCCTATCCAGGCATTTTTGGTAGTATTTGCTGTCGTACCAATCGGCGCACCATTCCCACACGTTGCCGCTCATATCGTACAGCCCCAGTTGATTGGGGAGTTTGAGGCCGACGGGTTTGGTTTCGCCGTGGCTGTTTTCGCGATACCAGCCCACTTCGTCGAGCACATCGCCTCCAGAAAAAGGGAAGGTTTCGCTTTTTCCGGCCAAGCCGCCCCTCGCGGCATATTCCCACTCGGCCTCGGCAGGCAGGCGATACGCCGTGCCGGGAGGGCGGGCCTTTTCGGTGAGGCGGTTCAGGGCGGGTAAAAAGGACCGGTCGATCATTTCCCAGGAAATGGATTCCACCGGCCGGTTGGCGCCTTTGAACCGGGAAAGATTGTGCGCTTCACCCAGCACGGCGATCCAAAGCGACTGGGTAACGGGATATTCGCCGATCCAAAAATCGTCCAGTTCAACCGGGTGAACCGGCAAGGAATCATTGTTCCAACTTTCGCCGCCCATATTGAAAACGCCGCCGCGCACGGCGATCATGGTAAAAGGCCGGGAAAGGCCGGGAAGCGACTGGTGGTGGTTTTTCATGTCAGCAGGTGCAAGCATACGCGTCCGGGGTGCGGGCGTCGCGGTATTTTTGCCCCAAAAGTAAACAATGTGGGCATACAAATTTTTGTAACTTGCGCGCCATCAGAAACCCTCTAACCTTCTAACCAGTAACCTTCCAACCCTCTAACCAGAAACCTTCTAACCCTATTATGTCAGGTATTCGTTTATTCATCGTTGAAGACCACACCCTGAATTACGAAGGTATTCTCGCCCTGCTGCAGGGCTGCGACGATATCGAGGTGGCCGGCCACGCCCGCAGCGGCGAGCAGGCGCTGGAGCAAATGAAAGACAATGCTCCCGAAGTGGTGCTTATGGACCTGAAATTGCCCGGTATTGACGGACTGGAAACCACCACCCGCCTGCTGGAAATGCATCCCGACACCCAGGTATTGATGCTGAGTGTGGACGACGACCTGCATATAGTGCGGGAAGCCATTCGTCGCGGCGCCAGGGGTTACCTGACCAAGAACGTAGACCGGGGCGAGCTCGTCGACGCTATCCGCAAAGTCGCTGCCGGCAAACGCCACCTCGCGGAAGAATTGCTCGAACGGGTGCTCGACCAGCCGGAATCAGCCTCTTTCGGCTCTCCGTCCGCATCTCCCGCCAATAACCACCCCTTTACCCGCCGCGAACTGGAAGTACTGAGCCTCATGGCCGCGGGCAAAGCCAATAAACAAATTGCAGAAACCCTCTTCGTCAGCCTCCATACCGTGGAAACCCACATCAAAAACATGTACAGCAAATGCGAGGCCACCAACAAGGTGGAACTGATCCTGTACGGACAGAAAACGGGGGTGTTGAAGTAGTTGATTTGTTGATTTG
>CALEYM010000692.1 GCA_937926185.1 uncultured Bacteroidota bacterium
GTAATGATCACCGCGCCTTTGTTCCCGAAACTGTTATCAAACGAACCGTCGGGCAGGAAGCGGAATACGGCCATTTTGTTGTCTACGGCGCCGGCGGCTACGATGCTGTTGTCTGCTTGCACTACAAAAGCATTGATTTGGTCGGAAATGGTTCCGATCTTATACCGGATAATCCCGGCGTCGCCAAAAGTGTTGTCTATGTCATAACTGAAAATGTTATTGATCAACCGGTATAAAAATGACCGGTGACGTTTGCCGGGCCCATCCAGATAGTATCCGCCAACCAGGGTGTACTCCCTGCTCAGAGCGGTATCGATCTGATAACCCACGGCGGTTGCGTAGTCCTTATCAGGGCCGATATTGACTGTGGCGCGATTGATACCCGGGGCGCCGATGCCCAGGTAGCAGCACCAGGCCACCGCGGTTTCATCGCCGGAATAGCCGGCCGTTGTAAAACCATTAAGGCCCGGGATCGGGTTTAAGACATCGTCTGCCACGATGGCAGTCGCTACCTCGTAATAATGGTTAAAATCAATCCCGAGGACATAAGGCGGCTGCGGGATAGGAACTCCGGGAGCACCAAAGATCAATGACGTGTCCTGCGCGCCATTGGAATAAAATTCCGCAACACCAAAGTCCTGATAGCGGACTCCGGCCAAAAGAATGTTGCCGTTTGGGCGGGTGGCAATGGCCGCTTTTAACGGTGGGGCATTGGGGTCATTGAATACATTCGAGTACTTGAGCCACCACGAGCCATAATATCCAAGCTCTCTTTCTAAAAACCCTGTCCGGCCATTCGTACCAAAAGTCGTGTCCAATGTGCCGTCTTCCAGGTAACGCGAAATGGCAAAATACGGGGCATTTTGAACTTCATAATTGTATGCTATTGCTGGTTTTGCAGGCTCCCGATAAGGCATCACGCTGTCAAGGACGGCGCCGATGACAATTTTGCCGTCTTGTTGAAGGATCAGGTCGGTGGCGCGGTCGGTATTGGTGCCTGCCGCTACGCGGGCAATCCCGCCGGTTGCGAATAAAGTATCCAGTGCTCCCGTGCTGTCCAGCCGTACCGTGGCTATATCGCTTTCCAAGTCTACATCTTCATTTTCGAAGTAGGGATAAGCCCTGCGAACCTGTCCGGCGGCCAGGATTTCGCCGCCCGGTAAAACGGCGACGGCTTGCGCGCGGTCGTATTGGCCGACGTCAATGATCCGTCTTCCATCGCCGTAAAAATCATCATCCAGGGAACCGTCCGGCAAATAGCGCAAAATAAAAAAGGAAGGCTGCCAAATGTTGTCCAGGTTTTTTTCATAATGACTTCCGGCTACCACAATCTTGCCGTCGGGTTGCAGTGCGCCGGCAAGGCCCTCTTCGAATGCCTCGTGGGGCGGACCGCCAATGCCTCCCGGAGTACTGGAAGATACGCCCTGCAGCAAGCCGTTGGGGGAAAAGCGCGCCAGAGCGATACGCTGTCCTTTCTTAGGATCACCGTATCGGTATGCGTGTCCGATCACCAAAATCGTACTATCCGGCTGAATAAGCATCGCGGAAACACGATCCCGGGAAGGTTTAGGTTCGTTGCTATCATAAAGATTGGCTTCAACAAAGCCATTTGTGCCGAAGCTGGAATCTCGTTGCCCTTCCGGAGTAAGTCGTTCCAGCAATACGTCTCCAAAGGCATAATAGTCGTAAAGAACATTGCCCGCGAGGATAATTTTCCCTCCGGGTTGAATACCAATGGCCCGGACACGTTCCACGCTCCCCGTGCCCACGTAACCTCCTGAACCGAACAAAGTGTCACGAAAACCTTCTGACGAGTAACGTACCAGGACACCGAATGGACTGTTTTTGCTGTATACAGTGGTGATCAGAATTTTACCATCCGGTTGAACCGCGGCAGCCGTGGCAAAATTACCAAAGGGTTCTTCTGCGAAAGCCGTTACCCGGCCGTTGTTTCCAAAGGTATTGTCAATGTCTCCACCTGGAAGCAGCCGAACCAATGTACCATAATTATCCAAGGTGCCTGCCAGCAGAATTTTTTCGTCGGGCAGAACAAACAAATATACCAGGTGGTCATTGGCGCTGGAACTGATAAATACCCTGCCCCGCGAACCGAAGCTCGGGTCCAGTGAGCCGTCGGCGTGGTAGCGGCTCACCGCAATATCGGTTGTTCCATTCCAGGAAGTACTGCCGACGAGGAATTTTCCATCAGGTAATTGGGCAATGCTTGCGACACTATCGGGGCCATGACCGAAATCAGTGACGACAAAGCCGTCGTGGTGAAAAGAGGGGTCAAGTTGGAGGTTTTGTGCCGTCAGGAATTGGGTTATCAGGAAAAAAGTCGCGAATAAAGTCAGGATATAGCGCATGGCCATCAGGTTTAGATATGAGTATCATCGGTTTTGAAAATACTTTCTAAAGATGCTCCCGCCAATTATCCGTAGTCAATGCCGTGGGTCATGCCCGATACTTATTTTGCGCACCCTCCCTGGCCGTTGCAGCAGGATGATTAGGGTGAGATTGCACTTCAAATGAATAAACAGGATCGACACGATTCTGGCAATTTTTTGTGCCTTTATCCTGCAAATCCTGTTGATCCTGTCTGTTTTAAACTTATTCAAAAGTCTACTGGTCAACGCTCGCCCATCTTCACCAATTTCCGTTGTACCATATCGTTGCCAATCCGGATATACAACAAATACATCCCTGCCGGCAGATCGCCCGTTCGCAATTCAGCCTGTAAATACCCGGTATGTCCCGCAACATGCTCGTCGTAACAACGCCCGGTCAGATCGCAAATCCGCCAGCGCACCTCGGCGCTGTGCCGGAGTTCCAGTTGCAGGTGCAACGTTTCGGTAAACGGATTAGGGAAAACCCGGCATTGCAGCACGTTTGCCGGTTCGGTGGTAGCTACCACTTCCGGTACCGTCCAAAGGGTCGTATTCATACACCCCGCGGCGTCGGTTACGACAAGGGTGTAATCGCCTCCGGGGATGTTGCTGAGCGCCGGACCCGCGCCCACCTGCTGCCCGGCCTGGTACCACGCGTAGGTGAATGGCGGAACGCCACCGCCAACGGTTACGGTAATCGCGCCGTTGGCGGAATCGATCCAGGCGGGCGTAATGGTACCGGCAATATCCATCGGCGGCAAGGACTGTACGGAGACCGTATCAGAACGGGCGCAACCAAGCGCATCCGTCAGCGTAACGGTGAACAGCCCTGAAATAGCCGTCAGTACCAGCGGCCCGGTATTGCCGCTGCTCCAAATGTATGCATACGGCGGCGTGCCACCCGCTGCCGAGGCGGTCAGCAGGTTTAGTTCGCCCGGACAGGCGGGATCGGCATCGGTTGTCAAAAGGAGTGTGTTTTCCACCTGAATTTCAAACTGGCAGGCGGCGGTGTTGCCCGCGGCGTCGGCTGTTTGATAAACGACAACGGTAACGCCTTCGGGGAAAACGCTGCCGGGCGGCAGGCCCGATATTAGTTCCGGGGCATCGGCGCCGCAGTTGTCGGTCGCTATGGGTAAATCGTACTGTACGGCGGTGGCGCAGGCCTGGGTCATCATATTTGCGGGACAGAAAATGGAAGGCGCCATGGTATCAGGCAATACGGGCACATCAACGGTAAGTACGAATTTTACCTGTACGCTGTCGGTTACCGTCACGGTGTACGAACCGGTGGAGAGGTTGGCCAGGGAGGAAGATGTTTCGCCGGTATTCCATTTGTAGGTATAAGGCGGAATACCGCCGGTAGCCGTCACTCCCGCTTGCCCGTCCGAATCTTCCGGGCAGCTGACACCAACCACTGTCGCGTTGGCGTTGAGCGGCGGGATGCCGGAGTCGGGTTTGTAACGCAACACGGCAATATCGGCGCCGGCGTATGGATCGTCGGAGGCGCCGGCCACCACGATCTTGCCGTCTGCCTGAATTGCCGCGGCGTTGCCCCGGTCTTTTTTGCCGCGCAGATTGGTCACTAAAACGCCGTTGATCCCGAAGGTCGGATCAGGCTGGCCGTTGGGCAGCAGGCGGGCGGTGACGATCTTGTCGGCCGAATAACCCGTGGCGACGATTCGGCCGTTGGGTTGTACCGTTACATCCTGTGCGGACAACCCGGCTGCAACGATCACTACGCCGTCGTTGCCGAAACTGCCGTCGAACGCGCCGTCGGGCAAAAAGCGGAAAACGGCCATCTGGTCGTTCGCGGCGCCCGCGGCCA
>CALEYM010000693.1 GCA_937926185.1 uncultured Bacteroidota bacterium
CTCTACGGATACTTCGACATTCGACATTCCGTGTTCGACATTCGATATTCCCTACTGTTTCACCACCCTTTGTACCAAAGGCAGATTATCTCCGGCTAAAATGCGTACCAAATAAATACCCGCCGGGTATGCGCCAAGATCGAACTGCCAGTTGTTATCCGCTGATTGCGCCTGTTGCAAAGTGAGCAATCGACCATGCTGGTCGTACCATTCGAACATTACCGGAACGGCATCCATGCCGGAAAGGTGTGCCATGGTCACCCGTCCGTTGGTTGGGTTTGGTCTTATTTGCCAATTTTCTGCATCCGGTTTGTCACTTTCCAGAGTTACAACAACCCCATCGTTGTCGGGCAGTGCAACAGGGATTTCCGTGTCCGTGACATTGGCAGGCGTAGTGATATTCAGTACAGACGTGTACGCGGAAAAATTATTTGTACCGCTGCACCGGGCTCTCACCCGAACATTGTAGGTTTTTCCGGGTTGCATGTTGGTGATCTGCACCACGGTAGTCGGCAGGTTTTGGAAGGTCATCCAGGTACTGGAGGTGGACAATTTGATCTGCAGATCGTAACCGGTTGCGCCATTTACGGTATTCCATTTAATGGTCGCCGAGGTTGAGGTTACATTTACGAGCCCAAAACCCGATGGCGTGGCGCAGGCCGTGCCGCCGCCCGATGATGGCGTGGTAAAGGTGCTGCTGACAAATCCGGATGTTCCCGAACTACAAATCGTACGCACCCGGACATTATACGTGGTGTTGGCCGACAATCCGGTCAGGGAGTATGCTGTTCCGTAAACTGCGATGGCCGAGCTCCAGTAATAAGAAGTGGCAGGTTTGTAATACAACTGGTAATAGCTGGCGCCGGAAGCCGCGCTCCAGGAAATATCGGCAGCCGAGGCAGAATTGGCCGTTGCCGTCAGGTTGCCCGGCACGCCGCAGGTTGTACCGCCGCTGCCACCGCTTGTAGTAAACGACGTGGTTGCAAAATTGGACACAATACCGGAACAGGTGGCCGATACCCGCACATTGTAGGTGGTCGCCGCGCTCAGGCTGTTCAGGGTGTAACTGGTTGTGGAAAGATTTACCGGGTTGCTCCAGGTAGTGGAACTGGAAGTTTTGTAAGACAATTGGTACGAACCCGCCCCTGTAACGGCGTTCCAACTCGCCACGGCCGAGGTAGAAGAAGTAGCCGTTGCGGTCAGATTACCCGGCGTGCCGCAGGAAGGATTGCTGCCACCCGAACCGGAAATAAATACCACACCGTAACTATAGGCCGAAGTCCCGCCACTGCAAACCGTTTGAACCTGCACTTCTATTTCGTCGTTGGCCGGTAGTCCGGTAAGATTATATGGATTACCCGCATTATTAATGGTTGTCCACGACAAAGCGCCCACCGCACGCCATTGCAGGTTGTAGCCGGTGGCGCCGCTGACGGCGCTCCAGGAAACGCTGGCGCCGCTGCCACTGATATTGCTCACCGTCAGGCTTTTAGGCGCCAGGCACGAGCCCGGCGACGCGCATGAACCGGTCAGACAAGCCGCGTTACCTACTTCCGAACGGATTTTATTGCCAGGCAACATTCCAAAACCGTTGTTAAAATTGATGCCGTAATTGGTCAGGTGGCAATAGCTCATAATCGTACCGCCATTCACCGGCGCGGGACCCGGAGCGCAACCGCCCTCCGGCGTGAAACAATTGTCGATAGCCCCGCCCGGCCAGGTGCACGATTGCGTGTGCGGCGAGCCGAGGTTGTGCCCCATTTCGTGGGTAAGCACTTCCACGGTCCAGGAATAGGTCGGTACGGTGTTGTAAGAAGTGGAAATATCGCTGAAAGCATACGCATAAGAGGGTACGCACAACACGTCTACGTAAGCGATACCGCCGAGGTTGTTTCCGCCGATGCCTACCAGATGTGCAATATCGCCGTTGTAACTTTTGCGCAGCGACCTGAACTGCCCCAGCACCGTACTGCTGCTGCTGACGCTGTAATTGTCGGGCGAAACCCAAACGTATACCTGCGACAGGGTTACGCTGATCTGTTCGTTGGCGTAAAGCGTGGCCAGCTGGTTAAAGGCGCCGGCCAGGTAATCCACCGTCGCCTGCACGGAACCTTTGTTTTGAAACAGTTCGTAATCCGCTTCAAAATACACCCGTACGCAACCGTTGACGTCGGGTTTGCTTTCCGTTGGGCCGGAGGGCCGGTTCAGATCGTGCTCCAGGGCCTGACAGTCGAAGCCGGGTTTTTCCGCCACTTCCCGGTCGGAATATAAAATGTAACCGCTCGTATTGCCGGGAATTTCCAGTTTTCCCAACACCAGGTTGCCGTGAAAATCATCGGAGAGCAGGCCCATCACGCCGCTTTGGGAAAAACTAAAAGCCGCCAGCGATCTTTCGTCTCCCCGGATAACGCCGCGGTAATGCCGCCCGGGGGTGTAATCCGCGGGCCGGTCGCCGGAATTGTTGGTCACTACGCTAAAGTCATCTGTTTGCACCGGCGCTTCGAGCAGGTCGATCGTCAATATTTCATCATGGTAGGGAAGTTGAAGGGTAAGCGCGGCAGGCAGGTTTTGGGCATCTCCGCTCAAACGGGCGGGGTCAAGTGTGAGAAACTGGGCCCCGGGGGCAAACCTGCTCGCGGCGTCGGGGCCTTTTGCAACCGGAGTAAAAAAGCCGGTAGATTCAAAGCGCCCTCCCTGGTCGCGATATTGTTGCACCAAAGCGGCAACAGGCGTGGTTTGGGCAAAAATACTACTTACACTCACTGCCAGCATCAGCGCCGGCAGGAAACAATTCCGAAGGCAAAGCATAAAACCGATATTTAAGGATGAATAGAAATCGATCCGCGGATTAGGATTAAAAGTAAAAGGTTACTGGTTTGAAGGTTAGAGGGTTTCTGGTTGGAGGGTTGCCCGTAAAACGGAGAAGCGGTCAGGCTATTTCCCGGCGTTAAATATTTTAACATTTTATCCCCTAAGCAAGGGTGTAAGCAATTAGGAACGACCGAAAATTTTGTGCTGCCGGGTTAGCCGGCCACAACGAACAATGTATACCTTCGCGCTGTTTTTGAAACCCTGAAAACCATATCTGTTGTCCTTCCCAACCAGTACCCGAAACCCGTCAACCCGAAACCCGAAACCCGCTAACCTGTTATACCACCACATTCTGTGACCAACATACTTTATCTTCAATGAGTCAGTTTCCGCATCCCGACCGGTTTGTTCGCCGGCATATCGGGCCTAACCAAAACGATCTGAGCGAAATGCTCAAAGTGCTGCGCGTCAATTCCCTGGACGAATTGATCGAACAAACGGTACCCGATTCGATCCGCCTGAAAACGCCGCTTCAATTGCCGGAACCACTTTCAGAATTTGAATATTTACAAGAGTTGAAAGATACGGCACGGCTCAACCGGGTGATGCGCAGTTACATCGGCATGGGCTATTACGGCACTATTACGCCTTCTGTTATCGCGCGCAACCTGTTCCAAAATCCGGGTTGGTACACCCAGTATACGCCATATCAGGCAGAAATAGCGCAAGGCCGCCTGGAGAGCCTGCTCAATTTCCAAACCATGGTCAGCGATCTGACCGGTCTGCCGATTGCCAATGCCAGTCTGCTCGACGAGGGCACGGCCGCGGCAGAAGCCATGCACATGTTTTACGCCGAAAAAAACAAACGGGCGCAGGCGGGACAGGAAGCCAATGAATTTTTCGTAGCCGACTCGGTTTTCCCCCAAACACTCGATGTGCTGAAAACGCGCGCGCTGCCGTATAATATCCGGCTGGTAACCGGCGATTGGCGTAAGTATCAGTTTTCGGAAAAAACCTTCGGCGTATTGCTCCAATACCCCGACAGTACCGGGGCAGTGGAAGATTACCGGGCTTTTGTGGAAAATGCGAAAGCCAATGGTGTTTTCGTTTGTGTTGCCACGGACCTGCTGGCCTTGGCCCTGCTGAAGCCGCCGGGTGAATGGGGCGCCGATTGCGCCGTCGGCAACAGCCAGCGTTTTGGCGTTCCGATCGGCTTCGGCGGCCCGCACGCGGCATTTTTTGCCACTACCGAAGATTTTAAGCGGGTTATACCCGGTCGTATCATCGGCGTGTCGATCGACCGTCACGGCAACCGCGCCCTGCGCATGGCCCTGCAAACCCGCGAACAACATATCCGCCGCGAAAAAGCCACCTCCAACATTTGCACCGCCCAGGCCCTGCTGGCCAACATGGCGGCCATGTACGCGGTGTACCACGGCCCGGAAGGCATCAGGGGTATCGCCCGCCGGGCGCATGCCATGGCGGTCAGCCTGGCCAACGTCCTGAATAAAGCCGGCTTTAAAACGGCGCATACCAACTGTTTCGATACGATCCGTATAGAGACTTCATCTGACCGGCAGGCCGCGCTGCGCCAGAAAGCCGAGGCAGCGGGTATCAACTTTTTTTACGACGCCAGCGGCATCCAGATCAGCATCGACGAGACGGTCACGGAAGGCGATTTGAACGATATGGCCGCCGTTTTCGGCGCCGGGCCTGTTGTTGCTGCTTCCGAAAGTGCTATTCCTCCCGCACTCCGGCGGGAATCAGAGTACCTGACCCACCCGGTTTTCCACAGCTACCACACGGAAAGCGACATGATGCGCTACCTCAAACGGCTCGAAAACCGCGACCTCTCGCTGACCCATTCGATGATCTCGCTGGGCTCCTGCACCATGAAACTGAATGCCGCCACGCAAATGATCCCGGTCAGCTGGGAATTGTGGGCCAACATTCACCCCTTCGCCCCCGAATCGCAAACCGGCGGATACCAAAAGATCATTCGCGAACTCGAACAATATTTGTGCGCCGTTACCGGCTTCGAAGCCTGCTCCCTGCAGCCGAACTCCGGCGCCCAGGGCGAATTTGCCGGCCTGATGGTCATTCGCGCCTATCACCAGGCCCGCAATGAAAGTCACCGCAACGTTGCTCTTATCCCCTCGTCTGCGCACGGCACCAATCCCGCCAGCGCCGTCATGGCCGGCATGGAAGTAGTAGTGGTAGCCTGCGACGATCGCGGTAATATCGACGTGGACGATTTAAAAGCAAAAGCCGGGCAACATGCCGCCAACCTGGCCTGCCTGATGGTCACGTACCCGTCCACGCACGGGGTGTTTGAAACGGCGATCCATGAAATTTGTGAAATCATCCACCAACATGGCGGTAAAGTGTATATGGATGGCGCCAACATGAACGCCCAGGTCGGCCTGACCAGTCCTGCCATCATCGGCGCCGATGTATGCCACCTGAATCTGCATAAGACCTTCGCCATTCCCCACGGCGGCGGCGGCCCCGGTATGGGCCCGATCTGCTGCAACGCCAGCCTGGCGCCTTACCTGCCCGGACACGTATTTGCACAAACAGGAGGTAAAGAAAGTACGCCCGCTGTCAGCGCCGCGCCCTGGGGCAGCGCCAGCATTCTGCTGATTTCTTACGCCTACATAAAAATGCTCGGCGCGCAGGGCGTGACGGATGCTACCAAATATGCTATTCTGAACGCTAATTACCTGAAAACCCGCCTTGAGGGCGCCTACCAGGTATTGTACACGGGGGCAAAAGGCCGCTCGGCACACGAACTGATCATCGACCTGCGTCCGTTTAAAAGCATAGTCAGCGCCGAGGATGTGGCCAAACGCCTGATGGACTACGGTTTCCACGCCCCCACCCTGTCGTTCCCGGTGGCCGGCACGATCATGATCGAGCCTACCGAAAGCGAAAGCAAAGCCGAGCTCGACCGTTTCTGCGATGCCTTGCTGGAGATACGCAAAGAGATCGACGAAATTGCCGCGGGCGATTACGACCCGGACAACAATGTGCTGCACAATGCCCCGCATACGGTGGAAACCATCAGCGCCAATGAATGGTCTTACAAGTACAGCCGTTCCAAGGCCGCTTTTCCTTTGCCATATCTCCGCCAGGGCTGGAAGTTCTGGGCCACGGTCGGTCGCATCGATCAGGCTTACGGCGATCGCAATCTCGTTTGCGTTTGCCCGCCAATCGAAGCGTACATGGCGGAGGCGAGTGCCTGATTTTTCCGTTCGCCGATAAATTCCGGCATTTCGGCAGTTAAAACTGGTCGAAAAGAGTGACCGGTGCAACGTTTCCGGCTTCCATGCGGTCTTTCGCATGTGAAGCCGGTAATTTTTTACCCGCTTTGTTCTGCTATGAAAACAACCTGTATCAACATTGCTCCGAGGGCAGGCGCTATTTTTGGTATTTCGCCAGGATATTTTGTGTTGCCGCGCTTTCCTTTATTCGCCACTCCCGCGTTTGGCGGCTTGCTCCAGGCAATTTCCTTTTCATTGGATACTGATAAAAACAAAGGGTGCACCCGCGCGGGTGCACCCATTGCATAAGAGAAACTTCACAGAAAGTTTGATTTGGTTACTCGCCCCGGCAAACGTGCCGGGGCATTTTTATTATTAAGCAGATTATGATGATACGCCGTTAGAGGTCACCTTTTCCGGCAGCCAGGTGTGGTAATATTCCGGGTCTTCAATCCCGGCCGCGTACTCGGTCATTAATAATGGCCGGAAAGTGTCCACCATGACCGCCAGTTCGCGGGTTTCTTTGGCGCCTATGCTTTTTTCCACGGTACCGGGATGCGGCCCGTGCGGAATACCGCCCGGATGCAGGGTGATCATGCCGCGTTCGACGTGTTTGCGGCTCATAAAATCGCCGTCCACGTAATACAGCACTTCATCGGAATCAATATTGGAGTGGTTATATGGCGCCGGGATAGCCAGCGGGTGGTAATCGTACAGGCGGGGCACAAAGGAACAGATCACAAAATTGTGCCCGTCGAACGTCTGGTGGATCGGCGGCGGCAGGTGTACGCGCCCGGTGATCGGCTCGAAATTGTGGATAGAAAACGCGTAGGGGTACACGTATCCGTCCCAGCCGATGAGGTCGAAGGGGTGGTTCAGATAGTGGTACGGATAGATGTTATCCTGTTTTTTGATATAAAACAGAAAGTCGCCGCGTTCGTCGTGCGTTTCCAGGTCGGTGGGTTTGCGGAAGTCGCGCTCGCAGAACGGCGAGTGTTCCATCAATTGACCAAAAGCATTGCGGTAGCGTTTGGGCGTCGTGATGGGGCCGTAACTCTCTACGATAAACAGCCGGTTGTCGGGCCCGTCAAATTCCATCTGGTAGGTGGTGCCGCGCGGAACCACCACATAATCGCCATATCCGAACTGTATGGCGCCGTACATGGTACGCAGGCGTCCGCTGCCCTGATGGATAAAAATCACCTCGTCGGCGTCGGCATTTTTGAAAAAATAGCCGCTCATACTTTTGCGGGGCGCAGCCAGGATGATCTTGCAATCGTTGTTCACCAGCACCGGTTTGCGCGATTGCAGGTAATCGTCTTCCGGTTCGATTTTAAATCCTAATAAACTCCTGTGTTTCAGTTGTTTGTCATGCACCGTGCGCGGCGCCACGCTGTAGGGCTCGTTCACCTGAACGATCTGCGTGGGCGCATTGCAGTGATACAGCAGTGAATACAGGTCGTTGAATCCTTCCGTGCTGAACAATTCTTCGTGGTATAATTCGCCGTTGGGTTTGCGGAACTGCGTATGCCGTTTCGCGGGGATTTCTCCAAGACTATAGTAATGCATGACCCGGTATGAATAAGTGGTTAGGCTAAATACAAATGGAGTGTCAAAGGTAGAAAATATCCAATGGACAACAAGGAAATTCGTAAGGGGGTTTAGGAGGGCTTATGGGGTTTAGATGGGTTTAGAAAGTAGCCCACAAATCCACGCGTTTCATGTCGGCCTGGGTGATACATGCCCTGGCAATTAACTGAATATCACTGTGTTCAAAACGCAGCATCCGGATGTCGGGGGAAATGTTGTGTTCCAGGCCGAAACGGTATGTTTTGTCGTAATAACGCAAGGCTACCGCGGCGGCAGTGGCGTAGTCGCCGGTACGGAGCGCCTCCAGGGCGGTTTTCAGGTGTTGACCGCCCAATTTTTTTTCAATTCTGCCAAAAGCATCCTCCAACTCGGCAACGGAATAGCCGGTGTAATCGTCCACCAGATTTTTTATGCGGCACTCGAAAGGTATTTCGATATTGAACAGCGGCGAAGCTTTGAAGTGCCGCCAGAATCCATCCGGGACAAAAACCCGGCCGATACTGCGGCTTTCGTTTTCCAGCCATATACGGCGACTGACATCCAGGGGTAAAATGGCTTCGTAAAGATCATTTTCAAACTGTTCCACGGTGGGTTGCGGCAGTTCGCCGATGGCGCCGAAGGCAGAGCCCTTATGGTGGGCCAGTGCTTCCAGGTCGATGATCTGCTCGCCCAAACGATGCAGTTCGCGCAGGATTTTGGTCTTGCCCGTCCCGGTTTGTCCGCCGATGACGATCATGGGGAAGGAAACTTGTTCGAATGCATCCAGGATGTGACGGCGGTAGTTTTTATAACCGCCCAGCAGCGTCACCACGTCGAATCCGGACTGCCGGAACAGCCAGGCCATGCTGCCGCTGCGTTGTCCGCCCCGCCAGCAATGCACGGCCAATCGCCGGTACGGGGCCAGTTTGCGGGCGTCCCGCACGAACTTTTCCATTTTCGGGCCTACGATCTTCAGGCCCAGAAGCATGGCTTCTTCTTTACCCTGTTGTTTGTACAGGGCGCCGACCTGCGCCCGCTCATCATCATTAAAAAGCGGAAAACTAATAGCGCCCGGAATATGGCCCTGCGCAAACTCGCCGGGGGAACGCACATCGAGTACCACCCGGTCGGAACGGGCACTGAGAAATGCGTCGGGAGGCAGGATCGATGCTGTCATGGCGCCGCAAAAATAACAAAGGGGCAAGACCCGCCGGTCCTGCCCCCACAAAATTGGACTACAAACGCAATTTTTTATGATAACTCATAACTCATAACTCATAACTCATAACTCATAACTTTTAATGGTTTCTCACCTTACCTGATCCCGACACCGAAGTTTGCACCGGGCCGCTCACGTGCAGGGCCACGTCGCCCGAGCCGCTGATGGCCACACTGGCTTCCGAGCCGCTCAGTCCTTTGGCGTCGATATCGCCCGAACCGCTGATGGCGATGGCTTGTTTTTCGGCCTTGCCGGACAACTTCATATCGCTGGAGCCGGAGATGTTGATCTCCAGGTTTTTTACGTCGAATGCGCCGGTGAAATCGCCTGAACCGCTGCTGTTGAATTCAAAGTAATCGCCTTTGATAGGCGTTTCGGCCACGATGTCGGAAGAGCCGCTGTTGCTCATTTCCTTCAGGTTGCGGTAGGTCACGCTGATGTTGATCTTAGTGTTCCGGTACGATCCTTTTTTCATCCGGATGCTCAGGGCGTTGTCCTTTATTTCTGTTATCACGTCGTCGGTACTGACGCCATCGGCTTCAATGGTAACCGATTCGGCGCTGCCCTGTTTTAAAGTAACTTTTTCATAGCCGCCGGAGATAGCGATTTTGTTAAAGCCCGAAAGGGTACGCGTCGTGGTGTTTTGGGAAAAAAGTGCGGCGTTGAAAAGGCTGAAGAAGCCAAGTAATACGGTTAAAACACGTGTTTTCATAACCATTGTGTTGTGAAAGTTGATTTGTATCTGGGGCGAAGGACAAATGTTAAAAGGGAGGGTTGCTTGGCGGGGGCCTGCTCCTGGGATATTCCGGGTTGAACAGTCTGAAGATTATACGGTTATTTGTCGCATACAAGTCACTTTAAAATTTCTCTTGAAAATCCCGTCCCACGATATCATTCTTGCCGGCGCCGGCCTGGCCGGCTTAACGCTCGCCATCGAATTGGCGCGCCGTCCTGCTTTTCAGGATAAAAATATCCTGCTGCTCGACCGCGACGACAAGCGGCAAAACGACCGCACCTGGTGTTTTTGGGCCACCGATGAGGAGCCCTTGCCACCGGTGTTGTGCCGTTCCTGGGATCGCTGCCATTTTTTTAGTCCGGATTTTGAT
>CALEYM010000694.1 GCA_937926185.1 uncultured Bacteroidota bacterium
CTTACGGCACAAGGATGCTCGTATTCTCCGCCGGCTTGAAGGCTTTGTACACGCCTTTGCCAAATTTGGAGCCGTTGAACGTCTCGGTTTTGCCCAGTTGTTTGCGTTCTGCTTCGGGCAGTTGGTTGAAGTCGCGGCATTTTTCGGAGCAGCAGCCCTGGTATTTTTCCCGGCATTCCGGACACTGGATGAAGAGGATGTGGCAGTAGTCGTTGGCGCAGTTGGCGTGATCGTCGCAGGCTTGGCCACACTGGTGGCAATGTGCGATGACGGCGTCGCTGATGCGTTCGCCGAGGCGCTCGTCGAACACGAAATTTTTGCCGATAAACTTGTTGCGCAATCCTTTTGCTTTCACCTGACGGGCGTATTCGATAATGCCGCCTTCGAGCTGGAACACGTTTTTGAATCCCCGGTACCGCATGTAGGCGCTGGCTTTTTCGCAGCGGATACCGCCGGTGCAGTACATCACGATGTTTTTGTCGCGCTTGCCGGCCAGCAGTTCGGCCACGTAGGGCAGTTCCTCGCGGAAAGTCGCCACTTCGGGCGTGATGGCGCCTTCAAAATGACCCACTTCACTTTCATAGTGGTTGCGCATATCCACCAGGATGGTGTCCGGGTCGTCGGTGAGGGCGTTGAATTCCTCCGCTTTCAGGTGTTGGCCGTACTGCGAAGGGTCGAAAGCCGGGTCGTCGATACCGTCGGCCACGATCTTGTCGCGCACTTTGATAATGAGGGCGAAAAAGGATTTGCCGTCGTCATCGATGGCAATGTTCATCCGCAGGTTTTGGAAAAACGGAAAACCGTTCAGAACGGCCTTAAAGTCGTTGAAACGGCGTTCCGGCACGGAAATTTGGGCGTTTATGCCCTCCCTGGCGACGTAGATGCGACCCAGCACGCCCACTTCTTCAAACAGCCGGTACAGCTGATCCCGGAACTGTTGCGGGTCTTCGAGGGTGACGTACTTGTAAAAGGAAATCGTAACGCGCGGTTCGCCGCTGTGTTGCAGCCGTTCTTTCAGCGCGCGCCGGTTGACGCGGTTGTGGAGAAATTTTGACATGATGCGTTCGCCCCGGTGTCCGTTTGCAATGCGGATGGGCAGGACAAAGATAGGTAGATTCATGCACCTGGCATTATTCCCCAAGGCAAAATAAAAAGCCGGTTGAGCGATTTGAATGTGCGATGTAACGGAGTATATTTGATGCCGGAGAAAATTTCGAGCCAAAATTCGGATAAGTAAACATGCGATGCGGGCTTGCTTAGTCGGTAAATCTTGTCGCCCAATAGCGATATTCCCGAAAACGGATAAGTAAAAGACGTAATGCGGATTTTGATTATTCGTTTTCGGGAGTGCAAATTGTTGGGCATCAATAAAAAAATGAAAAACGAATTCATCAAAGTCATAGTCGCAAGTGATGTAAATGAAAGAGACGGAATCGGAGTCGAAATTTATGTCAATGACAAATGCATTGCTGAAATTTTTAGAGATGATACAGATAGAACGAGAACCATAACATTATTCGAAGGGGAAATTAGCTTGGAGTTAATGGAGAAATGTATCGAATATATTTAAATAGGTTTGGATGATAAAGGGAATGTGGTTATGGTAATGCCAGATGAAAGAAACTATGGGTATTGGACTGACAACAATTTAAAGAAAGAAGATTTTGAATTCCACTTTAAAACAGAGGAAATCACAGAAAAAGAATTCAATCAATTGTGGGATAAATTTGAAAATAAAAAAGAATACTGATGCTAACTTAATGTTTTCGACAGCTACGTCGGGGTTTTCAATAATTTACATTTCGCTTTACAAATAAGTATCTACACTTCGGTGCGTCAAGGTCATTAAAGATTAGGCTCATGCGATATTTGAACCAATATAAAAACCATACATAATTTATTTTAACCAGAACATCGAAACCGGCAACAGGAACATCAGGTGAAAAAAGGTTCGCCGCAAAACAATTAAGCATAATGATCAAAAAACATTCAGTTTTAATATGTATAGTT
>CALEYM010000695.1 GCA_937926185.1 uncultured Bacteroidota bacterium
CGGCACGGTTTTCATCCTGATATAGAACGGGATCATGCTGGGCGCTTGTCAATATTTTTTTATAGAAAAAGGCCTATTTTGGGAGTCTTTTCTGACGATATGGATACATGGCACGCTGGAGATCAGCGCCATCATTATTGCCGGTGCGGCGGGATTGGTGGCGGGCTCGGGTTTGCTGTTTCCGGGCACCTACAGCCGTTACCAGGCTTTTCAATTGTCGATGCGGCGGGGCCTGAAAATTTTTATCGGCCTGATCCCCATGTTCGTGCTGGCCGCTTTTTTTGAAGGCTACCTCACCCGCTACACCGAAACGCCGGCGCCAGTGCGGTTTATGTTCATACTGGCCTCGCTGGCGTTCGTACTGGGGTATTTTGTCCTATTGCCCTGGTATAAATCGCGTACGGGATTCGACCAATCCATACCGGAAAAAGAGCTGCCGCCGGTGCGTGAACACGCCATAGCATTTACCGGGATAAAAAACGCCGGCGAGTTTTTTTCCGACGTCTTTTCGTTGCTGCGCCGGCAAACGCGCATAACCGTGTTGGGTTTGCTGGGCGCCTCTGCCGTATTCCTGGGTGTGGCGGCATTTTTTGCCGATGCGCCCCTGACCTCGGTTTTCGGGCCGGCCGGTGGTCTGGCGTCCGCTTTTCAGGGTTGGTGGGAGGCGTTTGACCGCGATCAGGCGCCGCTGCTGTTCTGGTCGCAGGTGCTGTTGTTTTGGGGTGTAAGCTGGCTTACCCTGTATGCCTTGCTCCGCGAAATGGCGCCGGAACAGCGCCGTGCCTGGCGCCTGACTTTTTGGGGTTTGCATCAGTTGGCGCCTTTGATCGCCTCATTTCTGGTCGTCTGGTTTCTGGAAGCCGTCGAATCCGGCCTGTTTTTATGGCTGGCAGGTATGGCGGGTTTCCCTTTCCTGGGTTTGTGGTTGGCCGCGGCCTGCTACGAGGGTACATTTTGGACATCCATCCCGCGCGCCTGGACGCTCATGCGCTGGAGCCAGGGTTATCTGTTCGGATTCTTGGTGGTCAATATGGGTTTGCTGCTGTTTCTTTTCCTCGACTCCAGTATCTGGCGCGACGTGGTGTTGCCATTTTTTGGCTGGCTGGTGCCGGCAGAAGAGGGAAGGGTAGAGTGGTATATGGCTGCCACCACTGCTTTTGCCGGCAACCTCGTGGCGCAGTTTATCTGGCTGGCCATGGTAGCAGGAGGCGCCATGCATTATTTTTCCGCCAGGGAAATTAACGACGCCGCGCAGTTGCGGGAAGGTATCGAAGGAGTGGGCGCCGTTCGGCAGATCCGGGGGTTGGCAAGAGAGTAACGACTTACGACTTACGACTTACGACTTGCGACTTGCGACTTGCGACTTGCGACTTGCGAAGAAGGGTAATACTGATTTTCAAACGGGCACAGTTCAACCATTTGGCATGAAATACCTATGGATCATACTTTTAATCTTGCCGGTCATTTTGCCGGCGCAGGAGCGGGAAAGCATCGTGGAGCGCCGGGTGGTGCCGGAGCAGGAATGGCAAAGAGCCGCCGGAGGATTGGACTACAGCCGCGACCTGCCGGCCAAACCGAAACCGAAAAAAGACCGTTCATCGTCGGACAGACCTTCCCGTACCCGATCGTCATGGGGCGATTGGGGCGCCATGTCTCAATTTTGGGGCAACTTTTTTCAGGTATTGGCCATTCTCACCGCCTGCGCTGCTATCGGCTATGGCATTTATTGGATGATCCGGCAGCCGCGCAACCGCCGGATCGCCCGCGACGGCGCCGAAATAACGCTCGACAACCTGGACGCCTATATCCACGAAACCGACCTCGAACGGTTTTTGCGCGAAGCCCTGGCACAGCAAAACTACCCGCTGGCCGTGCGGATCTATTTTTTGCAGATCATCAAAGATCTGTCGCAAAGCGGCGCCATCAACTGGTCGAAGGAAAAAACCAACCGCGATTACCTGCGCGAAATGCGCGATCACTCGTTGTCGCGGGAGTTTCGGGAAGCGACCCGCACTTTTGAATATACCTGGTATGGAAACGCACCGCTGAGCCGGGCCGAATTTGAGCGCCTGGAGCCCGGGTTCAAGGCGCTTTTGGCTCAAATTTAAGAGCGCCCGGCAGCCGGCTTTTACCCATTCCCCGTTGAATTTCATCCGGCGTTTCCGGCCATTTATCCAACAGTTTTTTCCGGAGGGGCAGGGGGGCGTAATCTTGTGCCGCCTTTGTATACAGGGGCTTCATCATCTGAAACAGGCGAAAAATGGCAACATAATACCCATTTACCCTGTTTTGAACCAAACGCAATCTTTCTATTGCCATCAGCTATGACGACAACACCACCCAAACGCAGAAAAACGCTGCTGTACGTATTGATTGGCCTTTTGGCCCTGCTGGTCATCGCCGCCGTCGTGAAAGCCCGCCAGAAACCGAAAGGAGAAGAAGTGACGGTCGAAAAAGTGCAGCGCCGCACCATCCGGGAAACCGTGAGCGCCAGCGGAAAAATATTTCCGGAAACGGAAGTGAAAATCAGTTCGGACGTATCGGGCGAGGTGGTGGATTTGTACGTGCAGGAAGGCGACTCCGTCACCGCGGGCCAGATTCTGGCCAAAATACGGCCCGACGAATACCAAAGCGCGGTGGAACGCGGACAGGCTGCCGTGAACAGCGCCCAGTCGCAGCGGGAAATTTCATCGGCCAACGTAAAAGGCTCCAATGCCCAGATCGATCAGCTCAAGGCCGATAAAAACCGGATATCCGCTCAACTCGATGCCGCCCGCAGCGCCCATAAACGCAACGAACAACTGTTCAAAGAAGGCGTGATCTCCGAGTCGGACTTTGAAACTACACAGAGCAATATGCGCGCGCTCGAAAGCAGTTATGCCGCCGCCGAAGCCGCACTGAAAGCCTCCGAAACCGGGTTGGCCAGCGCCCGCGAAAATGTGCGCGTGGCCGAATTCGGGATCACCAGCGCCCAGGCTACGCTGAAAGAGTTGCGAACCAGCTTGCAAAAAACCGTGATCACGGCTCCCGTGAGCGGCATTATCAGCAAGCTCAATATTGAAAAAGGCGAACGCGTGGTGGGGACGCTGCAAATGGCCGGCACAGAAATGATGCGTATTGCCAACCTGCAATCCATGGAAGTGCAGGTGGAAGTGAGTGAAAACGACATCCTGAAGGTTTCCGTCAACGACGAAGCCGACATCGAAGTGGATGCCTACCTGGGCCGCAAATTCAAAGGTAAAGTGACCGAGATCGCCAGCAGCGCCAGCAACGTGTCCAGCGCCCTCAGCGGCGGCGCGCTCAACACCGACCAGGTGACCAACTTCGTGGTAAAAATCCGGGTAGACCCCGCTTCCTACAGCGACATGCTGGAGAAAGGCAAACGGTACCCCTTCCGGCCCGGCATGTCGGCAGCGGTGGAAATCTATACCAACGACGCGGAAAACACCCTGAGCGTGCCGCTGATCGCCGTAACGGCACGGGATGACAGCGACGAAGATGAAGATAAGAAAAAGGACAAGAAGGAGGAAGAAAAAAGTCCGGCAGCGAAAGAAGTGAGTAAAAAAGACGATGCGATCAAAGAGATCGTCTTTGTGTTGCCCGAGGGCCAGGACACGGTGGGCATCCGCGAAGTGAAAACCGGCCTGCAGGACAACGACTACATCGAAATCCTGTCCGGCCTTTCCGAAGGCGAAACCGTGGTGACCGGGCCGTTCTCGGCCGTTGCCCGCAAGTTAAAAGCCGGCAGCCGCATCGTCGTTTCCGACCCGGATAAGAAGAAAAATAAAAAATGAGCGGGCCGGTTTACCTTTGCGGAAAGAACTCTGTTTGATGGAAAATCAATCGCCTGCCGCCGATGCGGCGCCTGCCGGGAACCGCCTGCCCGCTTCCATAAACCTGTCGTCCAACACCACGCTGATGTGGCGCGTGTTCCTGCCGGTATTCGGCTTCGTTTTTTTGTCGGGCATGATGCTGGCTTTCTGGCTGATCGACGAGGAAGACCTCTACCTGCCGTACTCCGTGTGGTGGCCGCGCGCCATCACACTCCTGCTCTGGCTGGGCTGGCTGTATTTCATCCGGCGCAGCCTCTGGCCCCTGAAACGGGTTGACGCCGACGCCGGACATATTCAAATCACCAACTACTGGACCACCGCCCGTTACCCCTGGGCCGATATCGAACGTTTCGAAACCCGGAAACACCTCGGGCGCCGGGCCTTTTGCCTGCACCTGAAAGCGCCGGGGTATTTCGGACAACATATCCTGTTTTTCCCGGCCTCCCATTTTGATCAGTGGATGGAGGAGAATGGAAAACAGGGGTACTTGGGGTGAGTTCCTCACCACGCCGCGTTCCCCACCATCACGTCAAAATCCGTACTGCCGTTCGTCACCTGCACCCAGTAGCCTTTATCCGTCAGCCGGATACCGTCCAGCGTGTACATGTTACCGCCGATATCGGTGAGCGGCGTACCGACGGGCATGGGCACAGGCGCCGCGGGCGCCGGCGGACTCGTGGCGGCGTACAAGCCGGTCACCGCTTTCACCGTCCAGTTTTGCCCCGATGGCGCCGAAATCTTCACCGTGACCCCGGCGCGGCCGTCGGGGGCGTTGCAGGTGCAGAAATTGGGGACGCTGATATTGCAGGGGACTATCGTCGCGGCTATTGTGCCGGTGATGGTTTGGGTGCAGCCGTCGGCAGTGACCACCACCTGGTATTGGCCATTCGGGTATGCGCCGAATTGGATCGGCGCGCCGGTACCCGTGACAGGCGCGCCCAGGTTGCTGCCGCCGCCGGTTTGCAATTGATAACTCACGCCCATGTCCGAACCGCTGAGGCCGATCACCGGGCCGGGATCGCCGGTACAGTAAGCGGCGCCGTGTGGGCCTGCACGGAGCGCGGTGCAAGCCGCATTTCGGCCGACCGCCGCCGCATCGACAACTACACCGTGAAAACCGGCCTGCCTTCCAACTACGTGAGCCAGGTAGCCGCGGCCGGCGGCTGGTACTGGCTTTCCACGGGCAAGGGCTTAGTGCGGCTGCCCGGGCGGCCGGTCGTGCCGCCCATGCCGCCGCCACTCATCGAGGCGCTGTACGTGCTGAATGTCCGCTACCCGTCCGGCGGAGTCATCGACCTGCCGCACGACAGATCGAACCTCCGCATCAGTTGGGTGGCCCTGCATTTTCGCAGCCTCGGCCAGATCGACTACCGCTACCGCTTAGCCGCCGGGAATGACCTGCCCAAATGGACGCCCACCGTGGACAACCAGGTTAATTTTTCCAGCCTTCCGGCCGGGAATTACCGCTTCGAGGTACAGGTGCAGGACGTATCGGGCGCCTGGAGCCGGGCCACCACGCTGGCATTTACCATCCGCCCGCCCTGGTGGGCCTACCTGGTGGGCGCGCGGCGGCGGTTTTGCCCTGCTCGGCCTGCTCGCCTTCGGTATCTACCGCTACCGCACCAACCAGATTCGCCGCGAAAGCCGGCTCCGGGAAGAAATGCGCCGCCTCGAAGGCGCGGCCCTGCAAGCCCAGATGAACCCGCATTTTATTTTCAACTGTCTCAATTCGATCCAGAACTTTATCCTGAACAACGACCCCGACGCCGCGGCGCTGTACCTGACCAGGTTCGCCAAATTGGTGCGCGGCGCCCTGAATGCCTCCGTGGCGGGTCAGGTGAGCCTGGAAGACGAAGCCGGCATGCTCGACAATTACCTGGCGCTGGAGCAGCTGCGTTTCAAACAGGCGTTCGATTACCGCATAGAAGTGGACGAAACGCTCGACCGCGCCGGTACCCTGCTGCCGCCGCTTATTGTGCAGCCTTTCGTGGAAAACGCCGTGTTGCACGGCATGAAAGACATAGAAAAGGACGGACATATAACGGTGACTTTTCGCCGCGACGGCGAACATCTTCGCGTCGACGTGCAGGACAACGGGTCGGGCATGGAAGGACGGGAATGGTCGGGGGGCAATCTTTCGCTGGGGCGCAGCATCACCCGGCGTCGGCTGGAACTCCTGCAGTGGCAACATGCGCAAAAAACGGTTTCGGTGCAGTATTTTGTGCCGGAAAGCGGAGGAACGATGGTATCTATCCGGCTACCGCTCTGAAACTTTTCAAATTTCAAATTTCAAATTTGAAAAGTTTCAGAGGCGCCATGCCAAACCAAATGTATCCTACCCTCATCGTCGACGACGAGCCCGACGCGCGCAACGTCCTGCGCCGGCTGATCGATCGCTATTGCCCGCGGCTGCTGGTCTGTGCCGAAGCGGGGACGGTGGCCGATGCGTTGGCGGCCATCCAGGAGCACCGCCCCGCGCTGATTTTCCTGGATGTAGACCTGCGTAAGGGCAACGGATTCGACATTCTCGACGCCTATCCAAAGCCTGGCTTTCAGGTGATTTTTACCACGGCCTACGACGATTTTGCCGTGAAAGCATTCCAATACCGGGCGTTGCATTACTTGCTCAAGCCCATCGCCCCCCAGGAACTGATCGCCGCGACCAATGAGATACCATCACCCGCCAAATTCTGGCCCGAATATGAATTGTTGCAACAATCGCTGGCCGCCGCCCGGCAGAAAAGTCTCAGTTTGCCCACCATTCACGGAACGGTAGTGATCCGGGCCGATGAGATCAGCCATATTCGCGGGGAGGATAAATACGCCACCGTCGTACTGGAAACCGGCGAAAAATTCTTTGTCAGTTTGTTATTAAAAGATATGGAGGAGAGCCTGCCGGCAGGCGAATTCATCCGCCCGCACCAGTCGTACCTCGTCCGTATCGCGTCGGTGCGGAAGGTGCTGAAAACGGACGGTGTCGCGCTGGTGCTGAAGGATAAAACGGAAGTTCCGGTGTCGAGGAGGAACAGGGAAGATGTGTTGCGGGTGTTGGGGATAGTCTGATTTCGATTAACTTGGCGAGGGAGTGCTGCCCCGATCAATATTTAAACCTTATTTGCCCGATATTTCCCCTAAAAATGGACGCTTGATCGCTTGCGAACAGGCACTAAGGTCGTACCCACTCTTACGGCATTCACTTTGACCTTTTTCAGATTTGCGTTTTTATCCGCTTTTAGTATTAATTTCCCCAGGTCTGAGTTCTCTTCTACTGAAATAACAGTTTTTAATGTTAAGCGAAACTGTATTTTAGATTTTTCTATTTTAAAATAGTCTCCCTCGCGTATCGGAATGGAAGATTTAGGGCATCCAATCCCTAAAAATTCTGCATTGGAATTTTCGCATGGATTATCACTCCATACCTCGTAACACCCGGCGCCAATGCTTACTAAATATA
>CALEYM010000696.1 GCA_937926185.1 uncultured Bacteroidota bacterium
ATCTTTGTCAACCAACAGCGCCTCCAGCACACTCGTCTTCCCCACATTATTATCCCCAACAATGAGGTTAAACTGTCCAATGTCGGTCAGTTCGAGTGAGTCGAAGCGTTTGAAGTTTTCGACTTTAAAATAGGTCAAATGTCCCTTGCTCATGGCCGCTGTTTTTTGCAAAATTAAACAATTGCCGCTTGAGGCTCCCGCACCAACCCATAATTCCCCTCCATACACTTCACCGGTTCATTCACATGCCACTCAAACTCCTCCCGGAAATGCCGGATGGCCGAGCCCACGGGCCAGGCCGCGGCGTCGCCGAGTGGGCATATCGTATTGCCTTCGATGTTTTTAGCCACATTCACCAGCAGGTCGATGTCGCTCATTTTGCCTTGGCCGTTTTCGAGGCGCCAGAGTACTTTTTCCATCCAGCCGGTGCCTTCGCGGCAGGGCGAGCACTGGCCGCAGGATTCGTGGTGGTAGAAGCGGGTGAAGTTCCAGGTATTGCGCACGATGCACTGGTCTTCGTCGTACACGATAAAACCGCCGGAGCCGAGCATGGAACCCGTGGCGAAGCCGCCGTCGGCGAGGCTTTCGTAGGTCAACAGGCGCGGCTCGCCGTTGGCGGTTTTCGTCACCAGGAAGTGTGGCAGGATCGGCACCGAGGAGCCGCCGGGCACGCAGGCCTTCAGGCGTTTGCCGTTTTTGATACCGCCGCACCATTCGTCGGAGTAGATGAACTCCTCCATCGACAGCCCCAGGTCGATCTCATACACGCCGGGTTTGTTGATGTTTCCACTGGCGCTGATGAGTTTGGTGCCGGTGCTTTTGCCGATGCCGATCTTGGCGTATTCGTCGCCCCCGTCGTTTACAATGGGCGCCACCGCGGCGATGGTTTCCACGTTGTTCACCACGGTCGGGCTTTGCCAGAGGCCTTTCACGGCCGGGAAGGGCGGCTTGATGCGCGGGTTGCCGCGTTTGCCTTCCAGGCTTTCGATCAGGGCGGTTTCTTCGCCGCAGATGTAGGCCCCGGCGCCGGGGTTGACGTACAGATCGAGGTTGTAGCCGGTGCCGAGGATGTTTTTACCCAACCAGCCTTTGTCGTAAGCCTCCGCGATGGCTTTTTCCAGGATAAATACGATCCAGGAATATTCGCCGCGGATGTAGATGTACGACGTATTGGCGCCCAGCGCGAACGACGACACGATCATGCCTTCGATCAGCAGGTGGGGTATTTTTTCCATCAGAAACCGGTCTTTGAAGGTGCCGGGTTCCGATTCGTCGGCATTGCAGAGCAGGTAACGCGGCACGCCTTCGGGTTTGGCCAGAAACGACCATTTCATGCCCGTCGGGAAACCCGCGCCGCCCCGGCCTCGCAGGCCGGATTTTTTCACTTCTTCCAGCACGGCTTCGGGCGACATGGTTTTCAACGCTTTTTCCGCGGCACGGTAGCCGCCGTGTTTGCGGTACGCCTCGTATCCGTCGATGCCCGGTACGTGGGCGTGCTCCAGGAGTAGTTTTCGGCTCATGTTCTTTTATTCAACCTCTTTGTCAAATTCCTTTTGAATATCGGCTTTCAGGTGTTTAGGCTCTACCACGGCGCCGTTCAGCCCGGGATTGGGAAATACGGCTACCAGTAGTTTGTCTTTCTCCATATCGTCGAGCCAGTCCATCAGTTCGCTGACGTCGAGTGTCTCTACCTTGTATTCGTCGAAATCGGCGGCCTGACGGAAGGCCTCGGCAAATTCGGGCGCCGGGAAGAGGGGCAGGATGTCGGCGTCGGAGTCGTCGCCGAGCAATGCCCAGCCTTCCTCGTCGGCTAGTCCGTACACTTCCTCGTTTTCCACGACTTTTTTTATGAAATAGTCATAGCGTTTTTCGCCCGGTTTTTTGAAGAGTTTGGTAATATCTTCCTGATTTAATTGCATTTGCCGTATGATTGAATAAGCTGGAATAACGTTTGGCAGCCGACTGTTGCCTTAGCCGCCGCCTCCTGCATTGATCGATGAAGCCGACACCCAACCCCTTTGTTTGTTTTCCCGTTCAATTTTATACCAGGTCGGGTATGGGGTGAGTTCGCCCGCTTCATTTCTCATCGTGTTTTCCAAAAGGTAAATGGTTTCATTATTGTTGAGTTTGCCAATTTCGGAGGATTTTTCAGCGGGTTCTGACCGCAAAACCGCATTATCCCTAATGACGAAGCCTTTAGGGCCGGGCAATTTGCTGTAGTCTTGCGGAGTAGTTTCAGGTACTTTGGGGCGCCGGGGCGCCGGGGTGGGGTTGATGGGGCGTTGGGTATCGATCGACGCAAGGGTTGGCGATACCGGCGATCCTGTTTTTGAGGCGCCGGCTTCCGGCGACTGCCTTTTAGTCGTTTGGGGATTGTTGCCGCAGGATACCGCGACGATCACCCAAAACAACAAAAAAACCGGGTGTAGAACTCCTTTTTTAAACATTTACGGTCAGATTAAATCCATTATTCAATGCATTTTCCAGGTGCCTTTATTGATTTTGCCGGCGCGGCAATCCTCTATAAAGCGGTCCATTTTTTCCTCCGTGAGGTGTTCGTGAAAAAACTCGCCCACCTGCATCATCGGGGCATAGCCGCAGGCGCCCAGACATTCCACCTCTTTCAGGGTGAACATACCGTCGGGCGTGGTTTCTCCGGATTTAATGCCCAGTTTTTTCTGCGTGTAGCCGATCAGCCGCTCGGCGCCCTGAATGGCGCAGGGGCCGGTATGGCAAAACTCCAGTACGTATTTACCCACGGGTTGCAGGTTGTACATGGAGTAAAACGTGGCCACTTCGTACACTTCTATCGGCGTAATGCTCAATACCTCGGCCACGTGGTCCATCGCGGCAATGCTGAGCCAGCCCTCGTTTTCTTCCTGGGCAATGTGCAAAGCCCGGATAATGGCGCTTTTATGCCTGCCTTCCGGGTATTTTTTCATCAACCCCTGCACCTCGGCAAGGGCCTCGGGAGAGTATTTAAAAGGTGTTCCGTTGTGCGATACCGCGGTCATTAATTTGCAATTTTAGGTTCAAGCATCTAATTCTCCCGCGATCACATTCATACTCGACATCGTCAGAATCGCGTCCGACAACATGGAGCCTTTCACCATTTCCGGGTAGGCCTGGTAATAAATGAAGCAGGGCCGGCGGAAATGCAGGCGGTAGGGTTGCCTGCCGCCGTCGCTGATGAGGTAGAAGCCCAGTTCGCCGTTGCCGCCTTCCACGGCGTGATACACCTCTCCTTTCGGAATGGGTACTTCGCCCATCACGATCTTGAAATGGTAGATGAGGGCTTCCATTTTGGTGTACACGTCATCTTTGGGTGGCAGGTAGTAATCGGGCACGTCGGCGTGGTAATCGCCGGCGGGCATATTGGAATAAGCCTGGTTGATGATGCGCAGGCTTTGGCGTATTTCTTCCTGGCGCACCATAAAGCGGTCGTAGGTGTCGCCCTGGGTGCCCACGGGTATGATGAAATCAAAATCTTCGTACGAAGAGTAGGGTTGCATCACCCGCACGTCGTAGTCGATACCGGCGGCGCGCAGGTTGGGACCGGTAAAGCCGTACGACATGGCGCGTTCGGCGTCGATAGGGCCGGCGCCGATAGTGCGGTCCATAAAGATGCGGTTGCGTTCGAGCAGCTGGTTGAACTCTTCAAATTTGGCCGGGAAGGTTTTCAGGAAAGTTTTCAGTTTTTTATGAAAAGTGGGGGAGAAATCGCGTTCCAGCCCTCCGATCCGGCCCACGTTTGTAGTCAGGCGGGTGCCGCAGAGTTCTTCATACATTTCATAAATGCGCTCGCGCTCCTGGAACATATACGTGAAGCCGGTGAGCGCGCCGGTGTCCACGCCGATCACGGAGTTGCAGATCAGGTGGTCGGCGATGCGGGCCAGCTCCATCACGATCACCCGCATGTATTGGGCGCGTTTCGGTATGTCGATTTTCGCCAGTTTTTCCACCGTCATGTGCCAGCCCATGTTGTTGATGGGGGAGGAGCAGTAGTTGAGGCGGTCGGTGATCGGCGTGATCTGGTTGTAGGGCCGCCGCTCGGCCAGTTTTTCAAATGCCCGGTGGATATACCCGATGGTCGGTTCGGCGCTGACGATGCGTTCCCCGTTCATTTTCAGCACGTTCTGGAAAATGCCGTGCGTGGCGGGGTGCGTTGGGCCGAGGTTGAGGGTGGCCAATTCGCCGTCGATACTGTCGAGCTGTGAAAAGTAGGATTGAACCTGCATTTATTTTAATTTTTAATCAAAACTTCTACCTTCATGCCCATCCCTTCCAAAGAACCGGTCGTCCTTGTCGGTACGGGTACCGTCTTCCAGTTTATATTCTTTTCGCAGCGGAAACACATCCATGTCGTCCACGTTCAATATCCGGGTCAGTTTGGGGTGCCCGTCGAAAATAACGCCGAAAAAGTCGTAGGTTTCCCGTTCCATCCAGTTGGCGGTCAGCCACAGCGTGGTGACGGTAGGAATGTGCGGGTCTTCTACGGGGAGGAAAACTTTCACGCGGATGCGCAGGTTTTGTCGCCAGTTGTGCAGGTGATATATTACGGCCAGTTCCCGGCCCGGGTCATCGGGATAGTGCACAGCGCAAAGTGTGGTCAGGAAATTAAACTGCAATTCCTCGTCGTCGCGCAAAAATTTCAGGAATTCATGTATGTGTTCCCGCGTGGTTTCCACGGTAAGCATGCCGTCGTATGCCGTTTCGCTGCCAATCAGTACACTCGGGCGTTTTTGTTCGATACGGGCGTGTATAAGCTCGCTTGTCACGAAATTTGATATTTTTCCAAAAGATGTTGATATTCAGGAGAGTAGCGCCGGCGCAGGGGTTCGTTTTTCACTAATTCCTGTATTTTCATAATACCGTCGATGATCTGTTCGGGGCGGGGCGGGCAGCCGGGTACGTACACGTCGACCGGGATGACCTTGTCGATACCCTGCAACACGGAATAGGTGTCAAATATGCCCCCGGAGCTGGCGCAGGCGCCCACGGCGATCACCCATTTCGGCTCGGCCATTTGCGTGTAAACCTGTTTCAGAATGGGGCCCATTTTTTTGGCAATGGTACCCATGACCATCAGCAGATCCGACTGGCGCGGCGAAAAGGACAAACGCTCCATGCCGAAGCGCGCCAGGTCGTAGTCGGTACCCATGGTAGCCATGAATTCGATGCCGCAACAGGACGTGGCAAACGGCAACGGCCAGATCGAATTGGCCCGCGCGATGCCCACTGCTTTGGAAAGGGAAGTGGCAAAAAATCCCTCCCCGCCATATCCATCCGGCATTTCAACAACCCTCGTCATGTATTCCTTACACTTTTAGTTTAAAATAATTCACGGTTTTTTTTCTG
>CALEYM010000697.1 GCA_937926185.1 uncultured Bacteroidota bacterium
TTGTACGGATACGGTGCGTACCGGCTTCAAATCCAGGGGATTGGAATAATCGAACACGATGAGGCCATGCTCTTTGTTGGCGGTATAAATGTAAGGCCGGCCCAATTGATCGAAACGGGCCGTATAGGCAGAAAAAGGAGCAGGATAGAGATACCTGGAAAGCGGGGAGAACAGTATGGTATCGCTTTGCGCGAAAAGGGTGGATAAAAGCAATATTTGGGCAGAAAAAATAGCAAGAAGACGCAACATCCGGACGAGTTTTTTTTCATTTGTGAAACTAAACGCTAAAACGGTTTTGCTATGAAATACCCTGCTTTTTTACTGCTTTTTTCGCTGATTATCTGGCATTGTACCCAACCCGCGGAAACGCCGAAAACCCTTGAAAAACCCGATCTGTACGCGCAGATTACCGATACTACCGCGTTATTTGACAGCCTGATGGCTGTCAGGCTAGGCGCCGATGAACGCGGGATGAAACCTTACGTGATGGCGTTTTTAAAAAGAGGCCCAAATCGAGGCCAGGATTCCATAACGGCGGCTAATTTACAAAAAGCGCACCTGCAAAACATCACCCGTATGGCCCGGGAAGGAAAACTGGTGATGGCCGGCCCGTTTATGGACGACGGCGAGCTACGCGGTATTTATGTGTTCAATGTAGCCACCCTGGAAGAAGCCCGAGCACTGACGGAAACCGACCCGGCGGTGCAGGCCGGCCGGCTGGTAATGGAACTGCATCCGTGGTACGGGCCGGCCGCGCTGCCGTTATTAACGCCGCTATACAGACGGTTGGAGCGGAAGGATTGATCGTCATTGCGTCATTGCGTCATTGGGCGTCATTACGCTTCGCAAATGACGCAATGACGATAAATGACGCAATGACGATCAATGACGAAATAACTCCCTACCCCGCCTCAAACACCATCGCCTCATGGTTCAGCTGCCGGAAATCCACCGGCGCCACGGCTGACACGCCCTGTTCGGGCATGTACACGCCGTAGATCGTGTCCACGGCGGCCATAGTGGCTTTGTTGTGGGTGACGACGATAAACTGCGAGTCTTTGGAAAACTGCCGGATAATGCGATTGAATTTTTCGATGTTGGCGTCGTCGAGCGGGGCGTCCACCTCGTCGAAGATGCAGAAGGGCGCGGGTTTGAGCAGGTAGAGGGCGAAGAGCAGGGCCGTGGCGGTGAGGGTCTTTTCCCCGCCGGAGAGCTGGGCGATGGTTTGCGGCCGTTTGCCTTTGGGTTTGGCGATGATGTTGATGTCCGATTCCAGCGGGTTTTCGGGCTGGGTGAGCAGCAGGTCGGCGGAATCGTCCTCGGTGAAGAGGGTGCGGAAAACGGTGATGAAGTTTTCGCGCACCTGCGCGAAGGATTCCAGGAAACGCTGTGTGGCGGTTTCCTCGATCTCCTTCATGGTTTGCAGCAGGTTTTCCTTGGCGGCCAGGATGTCGTTGCGCTGGCCGGCGATGCTGTCGTAGCGCTCTTTGATCTCGTTGTAGGCCTCGATGGCCAGGGGGTTGATCTCGCCGTAGGTATCGAGCCGGCGTTTGAGGTTGTTCACCTCGCGTTCGAGCGATTCGCGGTCGTATTTGGGGTCGGGCTCGTTGTTGATCACGTCGTTGACCGACATGCCGAATTCGGCCCGCAGGCGCTCGCCGATGGCCGTGATGTCGAATTTGACATCGCTGAATTTATCCTTGAGCCGGTTGATGGAACCCTGCAGGTCCTGCTGTTTGCGGTAGAGTTCGCGCAGCTGGTTTTCGCGTTCGTGTATTTCGTTGCGGGCCTTGAAATAGACCTGTTCGGCTTCGCTGAGGGTGGCTTCGCGGGCCTTTTTTTCGGCGTAACCTGCCGCGAGTTCCTGTTCCAGGCGGGCAATTTCGGAGCGGATGAAGCCGATTTCCTCTTCGTTCCGGGTTTTGGTGGCCTGGTTTTGCTGGGTTTGCGTGCGCAATTCGCCAAGGCGTTTTTCGCGGAACGCCAGTTCCTGCTGGAAGGCGTTCACCTTGTTTTGCTGGCGGATGAACTCGATATTTTTTTGGTTGTATTCATGGCTGTTGCGGCTGAGTTGCTCGGCCACTTCGCGGAAGCTGCCGTCGGCATTGCTCAGGCGTTCGCGCAGGGCGGCGGCGGCGGCCTGTTTTTCTGTTAGTTGAGTATCTATATCCTGATTGCTCGCTTCCAGTTTTACGATCAGGTCGCCGCTTTCGGCTGCTTTGGCGTCGAAATTTTGCACAAAGGTGGCGATATTGTCCATACGCGCGCGCAGGCCGGCCTGTTCCGATTGCAGGCGGCCCAGAGCCTCCCGCTCGCGGGTGAGGAACACCGATTGATCGGCGTTTTTCAGGCTTTGCAGGTGGGTGCGCAGGGTGGCCAGGCGGTTGTTGTAGTCCGTTTCGGCCGCTTCGAGTTTGCGGATCTCGGTGTCGAGGATTTCCAGGTTCTTTTTCCGGCCGATCTTTTTACCTTCGAACAGGCCCACCGAGCCGCCGCTGAGGCTGAACCGGCGGCGTACAAAGGCGCCTGATTTGGAGATGAGGGTGGCCCCACCCCCATCCCCTCCCCCCAAGGGGAGGGGGGCTTGCCCTCTGTTACTATCGGGGTCTTTGATTGGGGTCGGATCGTCTACGATGAGCACATTCTCCAGCAGATACGCCACCAGCGGCCGGTATTGCGGGTCCACTTCCACCAGGTCGATGGCCTGCTGGCCGGCGGGCAGGAGCATGAGCGGCGGCTCGTATTGGGCGAAGGCGTCGAGCAGGAAAAAGTTGGCGCGCCCCTTCTGGCTTTTGCCGAGCAGCTGAATGGCCTGCACGGCGGCGTCGGCGTTGGGCACGACGTAGTAGTTGAGGTAAGGTTCAAGGTAGTTTTCGATGATGACGCGGTATTCCTCGCGCACGTAGATCAGGTCGCTGAGCAGGGGACAGTTTTTGGCCCAGTCTTTCTGCTGGCTCAGGAATTTGATACTTTCGGGAAAACCTTCGAGGCTTTCCACCATACTTTTGGTGAGTTTGTATTCGTTGCGTTTGGCGTCGAGCTGGCGGTTGTGGTCGGCCAGTTTTTTGGTCATGGCCTCTATGTCGCGCTCGGTATTGGCGATGTCGGCGCGGCGTTTTTCCTCGGCGCTTTCCACGCCGGCGATCCTATGTTGCTGGGCGCCGGCGGATTTGTCCAGTTCGGCGATTTTACCCTGAAGGTCCTGCATTTCGGCGCGGCGGGCAGCCACGTCGGCCAGGGTGCGTTCCACGTCGCGGCGCAGGTTGTCGATCTGATTTTGCTGAACGGCTTTTTGTTTTTCCAGGTCGACGATCACGCGCTCCGCGGCCTGTTGTTCGCGTACGAACTCGTCGAGGTTGCCCTTGAGCAGGTTGTGGTCTGAGCGCACTTTTTCGAGCAGTTGCCTGGCCTGTTCGAGGGCTTCTTCGAGTTCGGCTTCCACGCGTTTTTCATAGTTGAGGTCGGTTTGGTAGCCTTCAATTTCGGTTTCCAGCTGGCGGGCGGTGTCGGCGGCACGGGCGATCTGGTCGTCGAGGCGGCGGGCGTCCTGCTCTACGAAGGAGAGTTTCTGCGCCAGCATGTTCTTTTCGTTTTCCTTGCCGCGGATACGTCCGGTGAGTTGGTTGACCTCCTGCTGGTGTTCGCTGAGGGAGGTTTCCTTGTCCACGTGGCTTTTGCGCAGGGCCTCTATTTCGGCTTCCAGTTGGCGGCCGCGGGCCTCGGCGCCGCGGTAGCCGTCTTCTTCGGCTTGTATCTGGCCTTCGAGGTCCTTGTAGGTTTTGCGGTGGCGGGTCAGGTTCTGAACGGCGAATTCGACGCTGAGTTTTTTGTATTCGTCTTTGATCTCGTAGAATCGCTGGGTGCGCTGGGCCTGTTTTTCGAGTTTTTTAAGCTGGTCTTCGATTTCGTAGAGCAGGTCTTCCACGCGGTCGAGATCGGCGCTGGTGGCTTCGAGTTTGATCTGGGTTTCGTGTTTGCGGGCTTTGTACTTGCTCACGCCGGCGGCCTGCTCGAACATGCGCCGGCGGGCCTGCTCGCGGTCGCTGAGCAGGTCTTCCACCATGTTGAGGGCGATGATGGCGTAGGAATCGGAGCCGATGCCGGTGTCGAGAAACAGTGAGGTGATGTCTTTGAGGCGGCAGGGTACGCCGTTGAGGCGGTACTCGCTTTCGCCGCTGCGGTAGAGCAGGCGGCTGATGGTGACGTTCTGGAATTCGGTGGGCAGGATGTTTTTGGTGTTCTCGAAGGTGAGCGACACCTGGGCCAGCTGCGATTCCTTGCGTTTTTTGGTGCCGTTGAAAATGACGCTCACCATCTTGTCGAGGCGCAGCTCTTTACTTTTCTGTTCGCCGAGCACCCAGCGCACGGCGTCCACCACGTTGCTTTTACCCGAACCGTTGGGGCCCACCACACCCGTTACGTCGGCGTTGAAATGGATGACGGTTTCGTTGGCAAAACTTTTAAAACCTTTGAGCTCGAGGGTTTTCAGTCGCATGTTCCTTCCGGTCGTAAATCGTAAAAAAGCGGGCAAAGATAGGGAACGACGGCGGGAATAAAGGAGGAAAGTTACTAACAGTGGAAGGGGGCGACAGGCCCGGAAGGTCAAAATTTTTCAAAAGTAAAGGTTTGCATTGGGGGTTTTCTGCCAGGCGGGAAAACCCCCAATGTTGCTCCACCTCAGTACCCGTCCCCGTCGATCATCCGGCCAAAGCCGCCGAGGATGCTGCCTTCTTCCTTGCCGCGCCCGACGCCGTATTGCAGGATGCGGGCGGCCAGGCGGCTCACCGGGAGGGATTGCAGCCATACTTTGCCCGGGCCGCGCAACACGGCAAAGAACAGCCCTTCGCCGCCGAACACCATATTTCGGATACCTTTTACGAACTGGATGTCGTAGTCGATCCGTTGGGTGAAGGCGACGATACAGCCGGTGTCTACCCGGAGGGTTTCGCCCACGGCCAGTTCGCGTTCGAGGATATAACCGCCGGCGTGCACGAATGCCATGCCGTCGCCCTCGAGTTTTTGCATGATAAAACCTTCGCCGCCGAACAAGCCGGTGCCCAGTTTGCGCTGGAATTCGATGCCAACCTCTACGCCTTTAGCGGCGCACAGGAAAGCGTCTTTTTGGCATATAACTTTTCCGCCATATTCCATCAGGTCGAGCGGAACGATTTTGCCGGCGTAAGGGGCGGCAAAGGTGACGCGTTGCTTGCCCGGCACCGTGTTGGTGTAGGTGGTCATGAACAGGCTTTCACCGGTGAGCAGGCGTTTGCCGGCGGTCATCAGTTTGCCGAAAAAGCCTTGCGCCCGGTCGCTGCCGTCGCCGAAAACGGTGGCCATTTCAATGCCTTCGTCCATGAACATAAAACTGCCGGATTCGGCGATGACCGTTTCCTGCGGATCGAGTTCTATTTCAACGCATTGCATCTCTTCGCCGTGGATGCGATAGTCAATTTCGTGATCGCGACGCATGATTAATTTGATTTTTTATTGAACAGATCAGTCTTT
>CALEYM010000698.1 GCA_937926185.1 uncultured Bacteroidota bacterium
CCGAAAAAATCAGGGGGTTGTGCCAAAAAACTTTGACACAACCCCCTTTCCCCATTCATGGAAAAAACAATTCCAGGCAGCGCTATCACCATGAAGCGTTCCCCACCATAATATCCAGATCGGTGAACCCGTTCGTCACCTGCACCCAGTAGCCCTTGGTCGTCGACCGGGCGGCATCCAGCGTGTACATATTCCCGCCGACGTACTGCAGGGGCGTACCTACGGCAATTGGCGTATGCGGTAGTGCGGCCGTGTACAGGCCGATTACCGCTTTTACCGTCCAGTTCTGCCCTGCCGGCGCTCCCACTTTCACTGTGACGGGGGCGTAGCCGTCGGCTTCGTTGCAGGTATTGCAAGGTTTGGGTACATCAACCGTGCAGGCGATGGCGGTTGAATTGACGGTTGCGGTGGCCTCGCCTGTACAATTGCCGTTCGTGCCGGTTACCTTGTACGTCCCGTTCGGATAAGAACCGAACGTGACCGGCCCGCCGGTACCCGTCCGGGGGACGCCGATGTCGTTGCCGCCGTTGTCCTGCAATTGGTAAGTAGCGCCATTGAGCGAAGCACTCAGGCCGATAACCGGGCCCGGGTCCTTCATGCAGTAGGAGGGACTGAAGGTGATATCGACCGGAATGTCCGGCGCAATGGTCATCATAAACTGGATCGGCGTTCCGGTGCAGGTAACGCCGTTATTGGTATAGGAAGCCACCACGCTGAAGGTGCTGGTGGTGGGCGCCATACCTGTATTGCTCGCGCTAAAGGCCGGAACATTGCCGTTGCCTGCAGTTGACCCAAGCCCGATATCGGGATTGGGCACGGTACGCGACCAGGCAAAAGTAGCGCCCGGCACATTGCTTGTAAACACCACCGCGGGCACATTGTCGCCGTCGCAATAGGTCATGTTGGGAACGGCATTCACCTGTGGTTTTGGATTCACAGTCATGGAAAACTGTATGGGTGTGCCGGTACAAGTTACGCCGTTGTTAGTATAAGAAGCCACCACGCTGAAGGTCGCGGTTGCCGGCGCCGTCAGGTTGGGATTGGCCGTGAACGCCGGAACGTTGCCGGCGCCCGAGTTGACCCCTAATCCGATGTCGGGATTCGGAACCGTACGCGACCAGGCAAATGACGCACCCGGCACGTTACTCGTAAACACCACCGAGGGAACGTTCGAGCCGGCACAGTGGGTCTGGTTCGGAACGGCGTTCACTTGTGGCACAGGATTTATGGTAACGGTAAATTGTTTGGGCGTACCGGTACAGGTCAGGCCGTTGCTGGTATAGGAGGCCACCACGCTGAAGGTCGCGGTTGCCGGTGCTGTCAGGTTGGGATTGGCCGTAAACGCCGGAACGTTGCCGGTACCTGCATTGGGTCCCAACCCGATATCGGGGTTGGGCACTGTTCGCGACCAGGCAAACGTCGCGCCCGGCACATCGCTCGTAAATACGATCGACGGAACGTTCGCGCCGGCGCAATAGGTCATGTTCGGAACGGTATTTACCTGCGGCGTGGGGTTCACCTGTACACTGGCCGTACCGGTATTGGAGCAGCCATAATCAGTAGTTACCGTCACGCCGTAGATGTGCGGGCCGGTAGTCGTAGGCACGGCCGTGGTCGACGGGTTGCCGTTGGGATTGGTTATGCCTTCCCCCGTCCAGAATACCGTGCTGCTGGCGGCGGCGGTAATCGACAGATCGAGGGTGACGCCGAGGCAGGCCGGATTGGGATTGACCGTGATGTCGGCGGGAGGCGTAAAAAGGAAAATATCACTTTGTTTCGAGCAGGTGCTGGTGCAGCCGTTGGCGTCGGTAACCGTCACCGAAACGGTATAGGTGTTCAGATAATTACCGCTCGTCACTGATACCGACTGGCTCGTGGTAGAGCCGGGTATCGAGCCGGCGCCGCTGACACTCCAGCTGTAAGCGCTCATACCGGGCGGCGCGAAATAGGTGTTGCCCGCGGCATTGTTACAAACATAATCCGGGCCGGTGACCGTACACAAAGGCGGCGTGCAGGGGCAGGCGATGCCGCCGCTCGATGGAACCGAAACGTTATCAATCGTAAAAAATTCGGCGTCGACATTGATCAGGCCGCACACCCGGATACGCAGGGTGCTCCCGGAGAGTCCGTTAACGGTGACAGTCGTGCTGCCGTTCAGGTCGTTACCAGCACCGTTGGCATACACAATCGTGTGCCCCGTAATTCCGCCGCCGACCTGATTGGGCACGAGCGTCCAGGCGCCGCCGTCGAGGCTGTATTCCACGTCGATATGGTCGGCGCCGGGCTCCTGGTCGAAACCTGTCCAACTGAGGTCTATGGAAAATGCCACCCCCGAACCCGGCGGGTCGATATCGATCAGGGGGCTTTCCCAGCATACGATCTGGTCGAGGTCTTTTGCCTCGAGTTTGCCGCCGGTAGTTTTGAAGTAATCGGTAGCATCGATGCCGGTCAGGTTAGCAAGGCCGTAGATCGACCAGTTCACGCCGGCAAAATTATTATTGGTGCAGGTGGTACCGTCGGCGCCGCTGCAGGTGGAGCCGTCCAGAATACCCTTGCCGGCCGTTGAAAATGTTTCCAGGTATGCCCCCGGTATTCCAACACCTACGGTGGCGCTGGTGGTGGCCGTGCAACCCGCGGCATCGGTGACCGTTACGGTGTACGTGCCGGCGAGCAGGCCTGTCTGGTCCTCCGGATCGGGTGAGCCCGGCAGGTTGTTCCAGTTAAAGGTATATGGCGGCACGCCGTTGCTCACCGACAGGTCAATTTCTCCGTCGGCCTGGCCGTTACAGCTGATATTCAGCGCCTGTGTGCTCAGGGCCAGGGCCGCGGCGGTAGTGACCGAAGCCGTGGTAGTGGCCGAACAATTGTCGGCGTCGGTCACGGTGATCGTATAGGTACCGGCGGCCAGACCGGTAATGTTGTACATACCGCCGGAGGAAGCGATTTCGGTACCGGCAGGGTTACCGCTGCTCGGGCCGCTCCAGGCGACGTTATAGCCGGGCGTTCCGGCGCTGGCCGTCACCTTGATGGCGCCGCTGTTGGGGTTGCAGGAACCCACCTGCGACACCATCGTGCTGATCGCGGGCGCGGCGCAGCCGGTGGTTACGCCGGCTTGCGGCACGGAAACATTGTCGATAAATATCTGTTCGCCGCCCGCATTGGTCATCGCGCAAATCCTGATGACCAGGGTAGTGCCGCTCAGTCCGGCAACCGTGAGTTGAGTAGCGGCAAAAGCGCCGGATTGAATGCCGAATTGCACAAATGCGCCGCCATTGAGGCTGTATTCGCCTTTGACAAAATCGCCTGACTCCAGGCCGCCCGTTTGCGATACGTCCACCGATATGGACACGGCTCCCGCAGCGGCGATGTTGAGCGTCGGGCTGACCCAGCATAACTCCTGATCCGGATCGTCCACCTGCAACCTGTCGCTGACCACGCCGAAGTCATCCGGACTGAGGTATTCGAACCCGAACCCGCTCAGATCAGTGAAATAGGTGGTAGCAGGCGATTTTTCCAGGGTCCAGCTCACGCCGGTAAAACTCGGCGGCACCGTGGTACAGGTAGAAGTATTGTCCATGGCATTTGCCGTACAAATACTGCCACAGTTGGAAATGTTGGTAGTGCCTGTAGGACAAATCGCATCAACCAGTCCTTTGCCGTTCTGGCCGGTAAAAGTTTCCAAATACTGCGCCTGAAGCGAAAACACGGTGAAAACAAGCAGCAATGCGGGTAGTAGTCTTGCCATCTGGCTTAAAATTTTTAAGCGGAACCTGAGGACACGAATCTGCTTGGTCAGATAGCCGGCCAGGGTTCCCGCTGCGTGAAATGACAGCTATGGGCAAGGAGAAAAATGTATGGGGAATACTGCCTGAAACAGGCTTTTTCCCTTCCCATGAGATTGAATTACGGATTAGAAAGAATGGCCACAAAAGTAGTTTTTGTTTTTCACATTTTTCAACCGGAACGGCCGGATAAAATTCCAGAGCTGATATTTTGATTCTGTGCGGGTAAAATATTAGAAATTTCAAGGTAAATAAAACGGCGTGATTACCTTTGGCCCCGGAGATATAAATCTGGATTTTATTCGGTTCGGTCAGTGTGGCCGCAAATGCCACGTCTTTTTGAAAACAACACAATCTAACAATTAAATTTCTATCCAATGGAAGGCT